>WFSK01000189.1 GCA_015486095.1 Thermotogae bacterium | reverse complement strand
GTATGTTAAAGATATACCACAGTTCGGACACCTTGGCACATACCCACAGTCTTTACAGATAACGTATCGAGCGAATCCTTTGCGATTCAGGAAGATCACGCTCTGTTTATCATCCTTTAGTGTCTTATCTATGGCTTCGTACACCTTCTTCGATATTATGGTTCCTTCTTCTCTCATATCTATGATTTCCACTTTGGGTAAGTTCGTGGAGAATGGGCGAGAATGAAGGTAAACAACACTATCGTCTTTCAAGAACCTGTAGTAATCCTCAACGGCAGGAGTGGCAGAACCCGTGAGTAGTTTGACTTTATGAGTCTTACACTTCCATTGTGCTACCCGGAACGCATCGTAATAGGGGATTTGCTCTCCCTGATAATAACTCGTGTCCTGTTCCTCGTCTACAACTATTAACCCCAATTCCTTAAGGGGGAGAAAGACGGCACTCCTTGTGCCGACCAGAATATTTGTCCTACCCTGACGAGCGTACAACCATTCCCGGAATTTCTCATGGGGGGTTAGGGAACTGTGGTACACACCGATTCGATATCCTGGAAATCTACCTTTGATCCTCGCTAACATCTGAACTGTAAGGCCGATCTCAGGTACCAAGAACAAGACACTCTTCCCCGCCTCCAAAAACTCCTCCATGACCTCGAAATATACTTCCGTCTTTCCACTCCCGGTTATGCCTTCTATCATCACAGATGTTTTATCCTTGAAGTAATTCTTTATCTCTTCAACCACCTTTTTCTGTTCTTCGGTGAGAGATATCTTTGCCCTCTCTTCTGAATATATCAACGGCAGTTGCGTCTCTTCTACCTCTTCCTTTATTATTTTCGCTATCCCCTTCTTTTCGAGGGATAGTGCGGCGGGCAAGAGCCTCTTGTACTTATCGGTCAGGTAGATGAAGTCATTTGCGAGAAGAAGTTCCAATAGATATCTTTGATTTTCGGCACGCTTAGCCTTTTCCACATAATTCAGGGCATTTCGGAGGTTTGTATCCAAATATACCCGCTTCAATTCGATCTTTTTCAATCTCGGTATAGAAAAGCGTGTTGAGATCCTAATATTTCCAGAAAGTTGTAAGGAGTGAAGGATCTGTGTCGCTTTCCGCCTGGATTTGAATCTCCTTTCGAATTCCTTCTTTGTGATCTTTTCTTTGCTGGTAAACCATGTGCCATCTGGTTTTAAAACTTCAATAATATCCTTACTCCTCAACTTCATCGATGGAGGTAAGAACGAATCCAAGATTCTTCCCAAGGGCATAGCGTAATGATCAGCTACAACAGTTGCCAGCTTTATATCCACAGGTTCGAGCAGAGGCTCTTCCTCCACGACGTCGGTGATGCCAAGGATTTTGAGCTCTTTCTTGTAATCTTCATTCAACGTGTTGGTCAGTGCTACTACATATCCAACCACTACACGTGCATTGAATGAAACGTACACTCTATGTCCTATCCTGAGCACGGTCTGCAGTTCATCAGGAACGGAGTATATAAACGTTTGATTTATGTTTATCTTAGAGATCGCTATTCGAGCATACATAAACTATTCTATCATAACACACGATCCGTTCATATCGTAACGTAGTTCTACCAAGCTTCACCTCTCGTATTACACCTCACTATTTTACACTACCCAAAGTGTCCACATTTTCTAACCTTGATGTTATGATATAATGGATGGTAATGAGTGTTTTGAAAAGACATATTTTGGTGTTATTATAGAAAATCCAGTGAATCTTTGAGGAGGGGTAAATACGATGAATGAAGAATTTGCTGAAGATGAAAGGGAGATCTCTTTATCAGACCTGTGGCGTACTCTTTTGGATAGAAAGTGGACGATCATCTCCATAACCATAATAGCTGTAGTTGTAGTACTCATCTATTCCTTCAAGACGACTCCGATCTATAGATCCGAAACGATTCTCAGGGTAGAGAAGAAGAGTGCAGTGGGACAGATATTGGATATCACGACGGGTGAGCTTATTCCATCCAGTGTGGAAGAGAATATTAACATAATAAAGGGACATAGTAACTTCGTTGAGGTAGCCAAGCGCCTGAATTTGAAGAAGAATAAGTATTATTCAAAGCTGTCTACGAGGATGATACCATTCGTTTTGGAAAAGCAAGTCTCTGTACAGGCAGTTGGCAGGACGAATCTGATAAAGATAAGTATGGAGAGTCCAGATCCGGTTTTAGCTCGTAATGTAGTCAGTACGCTCGCACAGATATACGATGAAAAGATGAGGAACCTCGAAAAGAGTGATTACGAGAGGAGTGTAGAGTTTATAAAACAACAATTACCCCAGGTAAAAACGAAGGTAGATAAGGCGGAAAATGCCATAAGGCAGATGAAGGAGAAATACAATTTCATTACCTTCGATACCAAAGCGAATCAACTGTATACCATCCTCAATGGATACAAATCTCAATACGATTCTATCGAGATCTCACTGGAAGAGAGTAGAAGAAAATTGAGTGCAGTACAGGATGAATTAAAAGGCAAAGAACCCATGGTAGTAACTTCACAAACTACAACGGATAATCCCATCTACAAACAACTTCAATCGAAGCTGGTAGACCTGAACATTCAACTGGTAGGTCTAAAGAACGAATATGCCTCTAAGACTGCCCAGATAAAGGCGATAGAGGCTCAGATCGAAAGCGTAAAAAAGCAGATGAATTCAGAGGCACAGAAGATAATAGGTTCTGAAACTTCATCAGTCGATCCTACCTACCGTTCGTTATATCAGCAGGCGATAAGCCTCCAGGTTCAGATCAGCGGTTACGAGGCCAAATTAAAGGCTCTATCTACGTATATCAAGGATTATCAAGACCAAATAGCACGATTACCCCAATTGGAGCAGAAATTGAATCAATTTGAAAGGGAATTGAACGTAAACGATCAGCTCTACACCAGACTGCTACAGAAAAAATCGGATGCGGAGATCGCCCTGGCATCTATAGCCAATAGAACACTCATAGTAGAGCCTGCCACAACACCTATAAAGCCCGTAAAACCTAACAAGAAATTAAACCTTGCCATTGGAGGGGTCTTAGGGATATTTCTCGGCGTGTTACTCGCATTCTTCCAGGAATATAGAGATAAGACCATAAGAAGGGTAGAACAAGTAGAGATGACCTCCGGTCTTCCCGTACTCGTTCAATTCGCCAAGGCTTTCACAAATCCAGGACCGATTACACTTACAGATAAAGTAGTAGACATCGGGAAATACCAGATGTTTACAGTCGATCTGATGCATCAGCTTGGCAACAATCCCCTAGTAGGTATAACCTCTCCAACCTCTTCGAAAGATATCTCCTCAATAGCTGTTGACATATCGGCTGCGTTGGCAGAAAATGGTTATAAAGCGCTTCTTGTCGATGCAGATTTCAAGAACAAACCTTTGAACAAATATTTTGAACTCGGGGATTCAGGCTTCGCTGACGTCTTAATGGGAGAGAAGAGCATGGACGATGTGGTGATGTCATATGAAAAAGGATTCGATATAATGGGTGCAGGAATGCTAACTGAAAACCTGAATGCCATCTTGAAAAGATACGATATCAATGAAACTTTTGAGAATATGAAGAAGAAATATGAAGTAGTCCTCATAAATCTATCCGGGATATTGGATACATACGAATCCATAGTAATTGCTGAAAAGATAAAGAATACATTGATAGTTGTAAGATATGGTGAAACCGAACAGGAGGCGTTATCGATCGCGAAAAACAAGATGCAAAGAGCGGGAATAAACATCGTAGGAGTTATTATGAGTTCTGTCCCAAAGAATAGATTGGAAAAATATATATGAACAATAACGCTTTGATAAGGAATTTCGCTTCTTCCACATGTATAGGATCGCATGTCTTAGGAGATTATTCAGAGGTGATGTGAGTGAAAAAAACACTTCTTTCAGTATTCTTGATCGTAATTATGATAACAGTTTTTATGTATGGAACGGATTACAAGATCCGAATCAACGATGTGCTCAAAGTCTACGTTCACAAGCAACCGAATCTCTCCGTAACGGTTAAAGTGGGACCCGATGGAAATATATCTCTCCCTGTAGTCGGTGTTTTGAAAGCGGAAGGTAGGACGATAAATGAAATAAGTAACGATATAAAGCGTGGATTGGAGAAATATTTGAGTATGCCTATTGTGTCTGTTATGGTAAGCCAGTACGCTAGCTTCCCTGTATATGTGTTAGGTGAAGTGAATTCACCCTGAGTTTATGACATGGAAGAAGAAATAGAGGGAATCGAGCAGGTGATCGCCCGGGCAGGCAATACCACACCATCTGCTAACTTGAGAGAGATCGTAGTAAGACGAGGAAAGAAAGGATTTAAAGAGACGGCAAAGAAGATCGAAAGGATAAATTACGAGACAGTCTTAAAAGGCGAGAAGAATGCTTGGATATATTACGGTGATACCATATATGTTCCAAAGATCACCCGAGGAACGATAAAGGTGATAGGTGAGGTAGCACATCCCGGTGAAATAAACTGGTATGATGGAATAAGACTCTTAGATGTAATAGCAAAGGTGGGAGGAATAAGAGAAGACACGGCGGATTTGTCCAACGTTAAACTCATAGGCCTCGATAACAAGGTAACCGAGGTAGATCTCAAGGATATTATGGATCACCCTCAGAAGGATATCAAAATAGCAAGAGGAACTATGATTCTTATACCAAGGTTGAAGAGAAGATTCGTATACGTCTCTGGAGAGGTGTTATACCCC
>WFSK01000188.1 GCA_015486095.1 Thermotogae bacterium | reverse complement strand
GTGTAGCATATAGTTATCTCAATTCAAAAGATGAAGCAGAGGACGTGATCCAAGAGACATTTTTACGAGTATACAAAGGGATAAAGAGGTTTAAGGAAAATTCTTTGCTTAGTACATGGATATATAAGATAGCTGTAAACGTGTGTAAGGATATTTTGAGCCGAAGGAAAAGAAAAAAGGTAGAGTTAATAGATTCTGAAGAAATACTCGATTGGATGAATTACGATGCGAAAGAGGAGAAACATTTAGATGACCTAAAAGAAGAGGAAATGAGAAAGTTGGTTTCAAAGGCATTGGGTATGTTAAACGAAGAAGACAGGATGATTATAACGCTGAGGGATGTAGAAGATCTTTCGTACGAAGAAATAGGAAAGCAGATAGGAAAACCTGTTGGAACCGTGAAATCGAGATTGTTTTATGCGAGAAAAAGATTAAAAGATATAATGGAAAATCTGTTGGGCATTACTGCTACAGGAACGTGAGGAAGGTGATCTTTGAAAGTGTACAAAAAGTGTGAATCTTACTCTGATGCTGACTACAACCGTTATTTAGATGGTGAGATGACTGAAGAAGAGAAGCACTTGTTTGAGATACATATGAAGGATTGCGAGTGGTGTTTTACTAACGTAAAATATTACAAACGCATACGCGATACACTGTTGAACTTCCAGATATCTCCGTCCGAAGATAGTAAAAGACGGTATCTCCATAAGATAAAGGTAAGAAAGAGCATTTCATATGCGATCGTCTTTGGAGGAGTAGCCGCAGCAATAACTCTTGCTTCCATGTTTTCGTTGGAATTGCTTTTTCCCAAAAAACAGGATTACATAGCCAAAGCGATAGAAAATGGCATACACCAAACGACGATAACCCAGATTCAACAAAGGTATTTTGCGGATGGCAACTTTCCCGATTTCGAGGTCTCCGTCCAGCCTCAAATGAACGCAGTAGATTTCATATCGGATCAGTGGTGAACGATATGTCAAAACTAATAACCATCACATCACTATTTATATTCCTTATATCTTTCATCGGATATGCGATAGATAAAGATATCTTCGATAGGTTTCTTAAGTCATATGCAACTCAGCGTATACATGGTACCCGTATTTATGTATCTCAACTCACGGCTAACAATCCATTGAAGTTCAGATATGATGATGTTATTCGTGAAGGCTTGAATAAAAAGATAAAGATAATCTTCCCTAAGATAAGGACTCCTATGTATGTCTTGAAGATGAACGGTATCTATTACTTGGTAGACCCTCGAAATCCCATGATGCCAAGACCTCTTATTAGAAGAATCACAGATTTCGAAGACTTGATAATGGAATATCTTTTATCTAAGAAGCCTTATAAGATAACTAAGATAGAAAAAGGGATCCTAAACGGTTTTGATGTATATAACGTGAGTTTATCTCTTCCATATGGTAATTTCGTCTTTTCCATCACCCGGGATAATCTGTGGTTGATCAGAATAGAAGAAAAGAGAGAAGATGGGAGTATCTGCCGTTTTATGTTATATGATACGATCGAGAAATTACCTTCTACAGAACATATAGTTTTGGGTCCTTTTAATAAACCCAGAAAGAGCTTGGGTCAAATATATAACAGTGAAATAGATACAGTATTATCTAAGGTAAGAGGAATATATTCGACCTTAAGCATAACCGTCTCACAATTCGATCACCTATCTACCATATATCTCTCGGGCGAAACCACCAATGGTTTTCCCTTGACCATCATCTTTTTTAATTCAAAGGGAATAAACGCCTCGCAGATGAAGGCATTGTTAGAAAAACAGATCAGACGTATATCACCTTTTAATTACGTCTTAAAATATATCAAAGGATATCCCATCGTTTTCATCAGCTCGGTGAGTACAGACGAGTTAAACAGGATCTTTGCCCATTTGAGTGAATGATCATGGTTTCTCTTCTTCGACCACAACTGCGGTACCGTATGCGAGCATCTCTGCAGCTCCTGCCATAACAGACGAAGTGGAAAGCCTAATCGTGATTACCGCGTTCGCTCCTTTCTTTTCTGCATCCAGTATAAGCCTCTCTATCGCAGTCTCCCTTGCCTCATCCAACAATTCGCTATATCCTTTTAATTCTCCACCTATCATACCCTTTAGCCCTGCTGCTATATCTCTGCCGAGATGCTTTGCCTTTATACAACTTCCTCTTACAAGACCTATGGTCTTGACGATCTTATAACCGGGGACACTATCGGATGTAACTAGGATCATTTTATCACCTCCACTCTTATCCGATCTCAAAGGCATCTTAATTATACAGCATTTCGTTCATTTCCTTTTATGAACTTTTACCTTCATTTCTCGTTTTCTCCAAGAATTCTCGTATCCCACACGTTGAACCAAGACCATTTATGGCACTTCGGACATCGTATATATCTTTTCTTTCCCCATCTTATGCTTGTAAAAGATGCAAGAGGTACCCACTCATACACGAATTCATAGCCACATTTGGGGCATTTCAATCTGCTTTTCATCTAATTTCTCCTTTCTCCATAACTCATATTTTATATATTCCCATACCGATTTAGCATCTTCTTCACTTTGTGTCTATTCATGTAAATTCGTGGTTGAATACTTACTTCATTGTCTCTTTATCCAATTGGCAATGTCATCGATAACACACTTCGCCACATGACCAATTTTCATATATTCGGCTGGTGTACTCTTCCCTTTGCCCGCGATAAGCAGATGATTTAGATCCGGATAATATCTGAATTCCACATCTTTCTGAGAAGACAACGCATCTTTCCATCCCTGAAAATCTTTCATCGTCACCTGATAGTCTCTCCCTCCCTGGAGGATCAGCATCGGTCTATCCACCTTCTTAGCCAATTTCGCAGGCTCGTATCCCAGAAGATCCAACCAATATGCAGCCGGTAGGCCAAGCGGTAAGTCCTTCGAAGGAGTGTTAAGAGATAACTTGGGGCTCTTCACCAT
>WFSK01000187.1 GCA_015486095.1 Thermotogae bacterium | reverse complement strand
TCTTTCACTACCTTTATCGTGTTCTCGGTATTCTCCTGTATCCCTTCTATCAATTCTCCAATGTTCATCGTCGCTTTCTTCGTCTCCTCCGCAAGATTCCTTATCTCTTCTGCCACCACTGCAAATCCTTTACCCGCTTCTCCTGCCCTCGCCGCCTCTATCGCTGCATTCAATGCGAGTAAGTTCGTTTGCTCCGCTATGGAGTTTATCATGTCTACTATCGCTCCTATTTCCTGTGAAGATGACTGAAGTTTGTTCACCGCTTCGACTGTCTTATCCGTCATATCCTTTATGTTCTTTATCCTCTCCACCGCCTCTTGAACACTCTCTTTCCCTTCCTGTTGCAACTCGTTCATTTTCGACATCTGCTCATCCGCCTGTTGGGCATTTTTCGCAGTCTCCTGAGACGCGTTTGCTATTCCCTCTATCCCGACATTTGTTTGCTCTATTGCAGATACAACGGCCTCGACAGAACCTTTCGCAACTTCTACCGCATCGTTTGCCTTTTGTAAAGCTTCATCTGCTTCTTTTGTGGAAGAAACTATGCTTTCTTTTGCTTCTCCAACCTCTTTTGCCGCAGACATTATCCCTTTCATTAACCTCGACAGTTCAGCCGTCGTTTTATCGAAGTAAGATGCCAATTCTCTCATTTCATCGTGAGACTCGATCTCGATCTTGGTATCCAGATAGCCGGAAGATAATTTCTTTAAACCTTCTACTACTTTTCTCACAGGTTTAACTATCTGAGTGCGAACGATCAAAAGGAATATGATTAAACCGATCGCTATACCTATCCCTCCGGAAAGGAAGAGTATAAACATTACACCGTTGATAACATCTTCGGTGGATTGTGTTGAGAATCCAACTCTCAGGATCCCTACCTTTATTCCTTGACTTAGGATGGGATTTACATACTCGAATATCCCTTTATTCTTTGGGACTCTCCTCTTGGTAAGTTTATCGATCTTCAAAACATCTCTTTCAAAATCGTTTCTTAGAATGACCTTACCGATCAGCGAGGGATCCGTCGAGCCATAACATTTTCCATCTGGGTTCAATGCATAAGCATAAACTACATCTTTGCTCATCTTAGTGGAGCTGGCAACAACGCTTTGAACCTGATCGTACATCTGATATAAGAATGGGTTCTCCAGTCCACTGGAAAGGCTCTTGGTCAACAAAACCATCTTTTCATTGAGAGCCTTTTCTAAATGAATCCGAATCAAAGTGGTGGAGAAGTAAAAAACGACCCCGATCGTGCCCAGAAAGATAAGGATGAATGGGATGACGATCTTCGTACTCATCCTGATCTTGACTCCTTTTTCTTTTTCCATGTTCTCACCTCCCGAAGGTTACACAAATGAAAACGTAAATACAATTCATTATATCAAATTTTGCAATAAATAGTTTCATGATGTAAAATAAATGTAAAAGGTGAGGTGAGAAAAATGAATTTCTTGAATATTCTTCCAAGAAGTACCAATTCTAAAGAAGAGATATTCATCGGGTTTAGATCGGAGATCGGGATAATGGACTTACAAGGAATAGAGGAGTATATCTCTCGGAGAAGAGTAGAAAAGATATTCCTTCTCGCATACAATGATTTAAACGAAAGGGTTAGAGATTATCTCGAGAAAAGGATAAAGCCGAGGCAATCGGTAGAATTCATTTTAACAGGAAGTTTTCGAAAGGAGATAAAGAAGATCAAGACCGCTTATAAAGGGAAACGGATCAGGATCCAAGATTTGGAAGAATTTGGAGCAAGGGCTACCAGCAGAGATCTCTGTTAAGGGTTTTGCTATTCATAAGATGTTTTTCTCAATAACGATTCCTTATATCTTATATCTCGACCTCATCCGTTCACTCGCTATGGTGATCACGGTGGGTTTTGTTGTAGGGCAAACACCTATCGCGAGAACCCTTTTCAATTTAGAGCGATCTTTAAGGAAACAACTTCTTTTAGGAATATTTTTCGGTGGGGTTTCGATCCTCGGTACCGTTCTCGGTACCCCCATAAGGGGAGCGATCGCGAATTTGAGAGATGTTGGTGCTATCGGAGGAGGCTTATTCGGTGGTCCATTGGTAGGACTCATAGCAGGTATTATAGGAGGATTGGAAAGATTTTATTTGGGTGGTTTTACTGCTATTCCCTGTGCTCTCGCTACGATCGTGAACGGTACGATAGCGGGCTTATTATATGAATGGAGGAAGGAAGAAGTGTTTGGTGTACTGCCAGGTATGGTTTTTACAAGTTTAGCAGAGGTCGGACATATGTCACTTGTGCTTGCCATATCAAGACCCTTATCCGATGCGATCGGTTTGGTGAAGATCATCGCAGGTCCAATGATCATCACTAATTCAATAGGAGTTGGTTTATTTCTCCTGGTCATTCGAGTCACGTTAAGAGAAAGAGAAAAGATCAGTGCCCTAACCGCTGAGAAGGTCTTGAAGATCGCCAATGAAACGCTTCCTATTTTGAGTAAGGGCCTTACGGAGGAATCGGCTAATAAGACGGCGAAGATCATACTGAAATATACGAATTTGGATGCGGTTGCTTTGACCGATAGAGAAAAGATTCTGGCATTTGTTGGTAGAGGGGCAGATCACCATAAGGCGGGAGTTGAGATCCAGACGAAGTCCACGAAGTTGGCCATTCAGACTGGTAAAGTACAACTCTTAAGAGATCGAAAGGCGATCGCCTGTCCCCATCTCCAATGTCCCCTTGGTTCTGGAGTAATAGTGCCCTTGAGAAATTCGTCCGGAGAGATCTTAGGAGCTCTCAAGTTATACAGGATAGATGAGAATGCAATAACACCGCTCGATTTTGAACTCGCGAAAGGAATGGCAAATATTTTGATAAATCAGGTGGAGCTCAGAGAAATAGAAAGAGAAAGAGAATTGAGGATGCTTTCTCAATTCAAGGAATTGCAAGCACGGATTAACCCCCATTTTCTCTTCAACGCCTTGAACACAATAGGGTATATAATCAGGCGAGAACCTGAAAGAGCAAGGGATCTTCTATACAAATTGAGTTTCATCTTGAGGGAAGCGATCGATAGAAAGGATAATTTGATCGAACTGAGAGAGGAACTCGAATTGATAAGATCATATCTTATGATCGAAAAAGAGCGCTTTGGGGAAAGACTCGAAGTGGAGTGGGAGATCGACCCCAGTACTTTGGAGTTCAAGATACCTTCACTTGTCGTTCAACCGATCGTGGAAAATTCTATAAAACACGGTTTTTCCTCTACCAAAAAACTCGTTGTTAAGATCTCATCTTTTATAAAAGGGGGGAAAGTCTTCCTCACAGTTGAAGATAATGGAAGGGGGATATCTTCGGAGAAGATAGACGAGATCATGAGATACGATCCGAATTATACGAATTGTATAGGGTTGAGAAATGTGCTCGATAGGATAAGAAATCTATACGATAGGGATTATTGCTTCAAGATAAAAAGTAAAAAGGATAAGAAAGGTACGAAGGTAACAATGGGTTTTCCGATAGAAGGGGGTAAAAGATGGCTGTTAGAACGATTATTGTCGATGACGAGCAACCCGCAAGGGAAGAATTGAGATTCCTTTTGTCGAGATACCCTGATTTTGAAGTCATCGATATGTGCGATAACGCCTATGAAGCGCTTTCGAAGATCTTATCTGAAGATCCAGATGTGGTATTTTTCGATATCGAAATGCCAGAATTTTCTGGCATACAACTTGCCGATGCATTAAGGGGAACCAAGGACCCCCCTGTTATTGTTTTTGTAACTGCGTACTCGGAGTATGCGGTTAAGGCATTTGAAGTCGATGCCGTTGACTACCTCGTAAAACCTATAAGTGAAGAGAGGTTCAATAAAACGATAGCGAGGATCAGGTTTAGGGTTAGGGGTAGGAAAGGAGGAAAACTCGATATGATATTGGGTGAAGGTAGAGACGGTATCGTGCTTCTTAAAATAGAAGAGATCATCTGCTTTTGTATAGAGAACAGAAAGATAACTATTGAAACTCCTAGAGGAAAATTTTCCTGCAAGAATTATACCTTAAAGACATTGGAAGCAAAACTTCGTGATAAGCACTTTTTTAGGGCTCACAAGGATTATCTAATTAATTTAAGGCATGTGAGAAAACTCATTCCATGGTTCAAGGGAAGATACGTAATACAAATGGACAATGGAGAAAAGCTCCCTCTATCCCCTCATCGTCAAAAGGCATTTAGGGATATGATAAGCCTATGAATCATCATCCGAACCAAAAGAATTGCACCTTCATCTATTTTTACAGCTGCGTAAGACCTTTTTGTTGAAAAGTTTTATATATGGATGCATTTGTTTTTCGATCATAGTTAACTTCATTTATTTCACCTTAATCTTATTAAAAGTATTGAGGATTCAAGGATTCTGAATATCAAGTGTTCGGTAGGAGGCATATCTCGATGTGCATCGCTGATGTAAGTGAAACAATGTTGTTCGACTTACGGGGGTATCACGTCGGACTGTGACGAGCATCCTTCCTGCACGCCGTCACATTCGAAACCTCCTGTTTCTCACCGACGTGATACCTTCCTTCGTCTTCACAACCACTTACAACACTCGCACATCGAGATATGCCTCCTACCTCATGGAGTTTAGTGGTGTGCATCGCTGATGTAAACGGATTTACCAGACTAATCCATAAGTAGATCTTTTGGGATGCGGCAAACTTTTAATCCCAGATCTTCTACTTTTATCCGTGTTTTTCTACTTTTAATAAAAAATACTTGCTTTATTTTCTTAGATCATGATATCTTCGATACAACTTTTCGAGAAAGGGGATGGTGTTTTTTGGGCTTTTTACTATTCGTAATCGCTTTGATATGGTTTTTCGTGATGTACAAGATCTACGGTGGTTTTATCGCCAACAGGATCTACAGGTTGAACGACAAGAACGTTACACCAGCGCATGAATTGGAAGATGGCGTCGATTACGTACCCACAAACAAATGGGTTGTGTGGGGGCACCATTACACCTCCATTGCCGGGTTGGGCCCAATAGTTGGCCCAGCGATCGGGATAATCTGGGGTTGGGTACCTGCCTTTCTCTGGATCACACTCGGGACGATATTTGCAGGTGCTGTGCATGACTTTTCTGCTCTCGTCATTTCTCTGAGGAATAAGGGTAAATCCATCGGAGAGATAACCACGCAGATCATAGGTCCACGTGCGAAATATCTCTTCTTCATCGTAATATTTTTCGAGTTGTGGATCGTTATAGCGATCTTCGCCATGATCATGGGTATATTGTTCAACATGTATCCGGCATCCGTATTCCCGGTCTGGATGGAAATTCCAATAGCCCTATTGCTCTCTTATATGGTATACAAGAAAAAGAAGAGATTAAACGTGTGGTCTTGGTGGGCTCTTATACTGATGTACGTGACCGTTGCCATAGGGGTGCTCATTCCAATTAAACTCCCTGGTAATGCTGTGATCGATTGGCTTATCATCATGTCCATCTACATCTACATAGCATCCACTCTTCCGGTAGAAACGCTGCTCCAACCTCGCGATTACATAAACGCACACGAGTTGATAGTGGCTATGGGCCTTATATTCTTGGGTGCTATTGGAGCGGTCATCGCATCCCCTACACATCTTGCTATCGTTGCCCCTGCTGTGAACATTCATCCTAAAGGAGCTCCACCGCTTTGGCCATTTCTATTCGTGACGATCGCTTGTGGTGCCATATCCGGCTTCCACTCACTCGTTGCTTCAGGGACATCATCGAAGCAGATCGACAAAGAGTCAGATGCAAAGCTCGTTGGTTATGGTGGTATGGTGAGCGAAGGTATATTGGCTGCTCTTGTGGTCTTAGCAGTTGCGGCAGGTATAGGAATCGCAGCGGGTGGAAAATCGGCTGGTATCGCAGTATGGAATGCCCATTATTCGAGTTGGGTAGCCGCAAAGGGGCTCGGTGCGAAGATCGGTGCATTCGTTGGAGGCTCAGTTAACATGTTGAAATACATATTTGGTTCTAGCAAATATATGACAGACCTTGTAGCAACCATCATGGGTGTGTTCATAGTCAGTTTTGCAGGGACAACACTCGATACGGCAACTCGTGCACAGCGCTATGTGATCCAAGAATTCGGGAAGGACCTCAACGTAGGATGGCTTCAAGGAAAACATCCTGCAACACTCATAGCGGTTCTCAGTGCATTTGGGCTCGCAATGGTGCAGCCTAACGGTAAAGGTGCGTTGATCCTGTGGCCTCTGTTCGGGACTGTAAACCAATTGTTGGCAGCACTTGCTCTCTTAGTCGCAACTGTGTATCTGATCAGAAAGAAAGCCCCATCGATCGTTACATCGATTCCTATGATATTTATGGTGATAATGACCTCGTGGGCCATGGTATCGAACATCAGGAATTTCCAAAAGGCTCACAATTGGTTGTTGTTCATCATCGGATTGGTGATCTTCATACTGATGATATGGCTCATCATCGAAGCGATAGTTGCTATAAGGAACGCAAAGCGTGGAAAGGAAGTAAAAGGTGTCGAAGAACTCGGGTAATCTTATTTTATAGATTATATCTTTCTAAGAGAGGACATGTAGTACATGTCCTCTCTATTATTGAGAGGAAAGTTTGACTCTATGTCAAATTGTGTTGATGAATATAGGATAAATCCTGTAATGACGATAGAATCACCTATCCTGGTTTTTCAGACCCGTCCGATGGAACGAAATTCCATAACGTTATTCACCTTCGGTGAATCGGATAGAAGTAAACTCCTGTCCCTATGAATACTGCGAAATTCAGCTGAATAGAGTATACGAAACACTCACATTTACAGTGTGCACCAAGATTCGCTCCCTTATTCTGCGCCTCACTATTTTATACGAACGTCCGGTCTCCCTTTCTTGACAAGAGAGGACATCTCATGTATAATGTATATATGCTTAAATGAACATAAAAGCATAAATGAGTGTGAGGAACACAAAAGAATTTCAAGCCTTTTACGACTTTTAAATTTTGTAGGGAGTGAGGCGATGGAATATGATGGATCCCAGGGAGATCGAGAAGGTATTGAGTAGCAGAGTATCTAAGGTGGTTTTTCACAAGATCGGTACGAAAAGGAAAGATGGAAGTTCTATGTTTACGGACATCGTTTCCTATCTTGAGGGGAAAAGGCTTCCTCTTGAGAGGCGTGCTGAAATAATTCCTTTCATTCCATTCATCAAACCGATAATCCAGATAGGTTCTGAGAATGGAAGGGTGGAACTCAAAAAGGCATTGGAAGAAAGACCTTTTCTGGTGAAAGGATTAGAAAATCTTGTCAGAAGCCTGGGAAAGTATGGCCTTACAAAGCCTCAGAGATTCGTTGCCCCCATATTGGTCGTATGGAACTTCACAAATGCCTGCAATCTGAGATGTAAGCACTGTTATCAG
>WFSK01000186.1 GCA_015486095.1 Thermotogae bacterium | reverse complement strand
GTTATCAAAACCATTAGTAGACAGGCAACGGATATATATTCTCCTTTCGTTCACTCGTATCTCTCGTCCATTTCGATCGCCTTAAGAGGAATAAAAGATAAAATGGATGAAGAATTGAAAGGTGAGATCATCAAAAGCGCCTTATCCCTCGAAAATTCGTCTACCCTATCGAATTTAAAAGATTTCAAATCGGCCTATGAAAATGCACTGTCTTCAATTTATATGAAAGCAAAACTCAAACTTATGAAAGAAAAGCGTGGCATCAGAAAGCTGTTGTCTACCAATGAGATGAAGGGAGAGTTGATCCAAACGATATTATCTTCTTACAAAAAAAATATTCACCTCGATTGGTGGCGCTTAAGATGGTTCGTATATCTCCTCTCCTTTATCTTATTTTGGATCTTATCCCTTTTCATAAAAGCTCTGAGAGGAAAATTCAGATATCTCCTCATCTCCTTGTTCATTTTAGAACTCGTATCTTTCTCCACCGATCCACACGTATTGGGAAGAGGAATAGAAATAACTCTCTATGGAATCACAGTGGTCAGTCTGCTAATATTCACCATCCTCATATGGTTGAAAAGGTTATTTTCTTCAAACAGGAAATCCCTAAAGGAGATCTCAACCTTCTCTATATTGATATCTCTATCTTTAATCTTTACCTTTCCTTTATACAAAAACGTAAAAAGTCTGAAGTTAAGTAAGAATACTACATTCAGGAGATCGAGTTTCTATGAACTCTTAAAAGATGATGCCTATAGATCACCAGGTTCTTTCATTGTGAACGATGTAAATCATATAAAATCTCTACTGTCTGTAGAGCATAATGAATTATACCAATGTTCATTCACGATGCCCCTTTCCCAGCTGAATGTATTGGGGAAATTCAACAGCTTAATAGATGCTACCTTAACAAGATCGAAAGATGGACAACGAGCAAATCTTGTAGTTCAACTCAACACAGATTCACCTTACTTTTCTTATGATAATAGCATATCGTATATGGATGATATTGATAGGATGCTGAGAACTCTAAAGAACTTCGATATCTCTCATAAGGAAAGGATGAGGGAGATAAATAATACCTTGAAAACAATGACCAGCAAAGTCAAAAGGATATATATGTACGGGGATGAAGAGCTTGCAAGAGAAACTTCAGATTTCATCTTAACATCCTTCTCAAATGAGAAGATGAAATCGTTGTATGTTGAAATCTTCAAAAGACTTTTACCTCTCTTCAGCATCTCTTCCCATTCTCCCGAAATATCATTTTTCCAGGTAGAGTGGGGTGTAAAGGCATTCATGCTCTTAAGTATAATGTTGATAATATCTATACTTGGAAGGACATCGTTTCTCCTACGTATTTCCTCTTACACCACTGGATTCATATTTTTATTGTGGATGACAATAGCAAGGCATTCCATTTTGAGGTGTTTAACACTCTATGCTTATCCTATCTACATTACCAATGGAAAGAGCATTCAAACCAACTGGATATCCTTTTTGATCCTTTCGTTGACACTCATACCTTTAATTGATATAATTCTTGATAGTAGAGTGTATTTCAAAAGGGTTGCAGTTCGGTCATATTTGAAGAAGGATTAAGTAATATTATTGCTGAAAAGATGAGGAAGTCATTCCTCATTTCAATCTAAACTTCAAGGAGGGAAAGAGTATGAAGAAGGTAGGTATTCTGTTAGCTTTGCTCGTTTTACTGGTTATGGGAAGTTCCTTCGCCAACCTCACCGTTATAATGGTGACGGATACAGGCGGCTTGGGTGACAAATCGTTCAACGATAGCGCCTGGGCAGGCGTTCAGATGGCTGTTAAGAAATTGGGAGTAGTGGGTAACGTGGTTCAGTCCTATGAGCAAGCAGACTATGTACCGAATCTCGAAGATGCAGCAGATATAGCAGATGTAGTCGTTGGAGTAGGTTTTATGATGCAGGATGCTTTGAAGAAAGTGGCACCAGAGTATCCGAATACGAAATTCATATTTGTCGATGGTGTCGTCGATGCTCCAAACGTTCTTTCCTACACCTTTAAAGAACAGGAGGGAGCATTTCTAGTTGGCTATCTCGCTGCAGCTATGACTAAGACGGGTAAGGTTGGATATGTAGGAGGCATCCCTATACCACCCGTTAAACGTTATGAATTCGGCTATAGGGCAGGTGTAAAGGCTTACAACGTCTGGAAAAACAAGAATGTAGAGGTACTAACAGGCTATGTCAATTCCTTCAGTGATGCAGAAAAGGGTAAGAGTATGACCGAAACACAATTCGGAGAGGGTGCAGATATCGTATTCGCTGCAGCAGGTCTCAGTGGTCTTGGAACGATAAAGGCAGCTCAGGAAAAAGGAGTGGGTTCCGGTTACTTCGCCATAGGTGTCGATCAGGATCAAGATTACCTTGCACCCGGCTGTGTACTCGCGAGTGCCATGAAAAGGGTAGATAATGCAGTCTATTATGGAATAGAAGCAGCCGTTAAGGGAACTTTTAAGGGTGAACATAAGGTAATAGGAATGAAAGAAAAAGGAATCGGTATCAGTCCGATGACGTATACCAAGCAGTTCGTACCTAAAGAAGTTCTTCATGAACTCGATGTGATAAAGGCAAAGATAGCAGATGGTACCATTAAGGTCCCAGCCACTGAAGAAGAATTCAAGGCATTCATGCCTCCCAAGATAGAATTCTAAAAAGATAAAAACTCAAATCAAGAAAAACAAGGGCGCATCTGATGTGCCCTTGTTTCTTCATTCACGTAAAATTTAAAAAACCCATGGTAGACATTTCCAACTTCGCTTATATCCCTTTCTCTTTTTCAAAAACCTTCCTTAAAAGTTGTTTCTTTTCACTCGTAAATTACCTTCATTTCTTTCCTTATCGTATCGATCAAATATAGACTTATGGATCTCTCTGTTAGCAGATCCACTTTTTTC
>WFSK01000185.1 GCA_015486095.1 Thermotogae bacterium | reverse complement strand
CCACAGATCTACCCGTAGTTGTAGGGCCGATCGAGGCCACGTCGGTGGGAAATATCCTCTCTCAGATGATAGCAAAAAGGGAGTTTATCGATATCGAGGAAGGTAGAGAATGCGTGCGAAGGTCTTTTGAATTCAAGACATATTATCCTGGGACTTTTGTGTGAAGGAGCAGTGGGGATATTGAAAATAGCTGTTTTGATAAAACAGGTACCTGCAACGGATAAGGTAAAGATGGATGAAAAGACCGGTACGATGATCAGGAGTGAGATAGAATCTGAGATGAATCCGTTGGACATGTACGCGGTAGAAGAAGCTGTACGGTTGAAGGAAGAACATCCAGATGCACGTGTTAGCGTGATCTCGATGGGACCTTCGCAGGCGATCGATGCGATCAGAGAAGCGATATCTATGGGATGTGATGATGGATATCTCGTATCGGATAGGAAATTTGCAGGAGCAGATACACTGGCAACGGCATACACACTTTCTGCAGTGATAAACGAGTTGGGAGGATTCGATCTCATATTTTCTGGAGAGCGGGCAACGGATGGTGAAACAGGGCAAGTTGGGCCGTCCGTTGCAACTCAACTCGGCATACCAGTTGTAACATATGTGAGCAAGGTGGAGGAGGTTAAAAGTGGTATCATTCGAGTTCATCGTTCGATCGAGGGAGGCAAAGAGATCGTTGAAGTTTCTCTCCCTGCTCTTATCAGCGTTATAAAAGAAATAAATGAACCTCGAATTCCCAATCTTTCTGGGAAAATAAAGGCGAGAGCCGTGCGGATTCCGATCTTAACCGCAGATGATGTCGGGGTTTCGTTGGATAAAGTAGGGCTTTCTGGTTCCCCAACGAGAGTTGTGAAGATCTTCTATCCGAAGTTATCGAGGTCTGGGAAGATACTAAGGGTACAGAATGTCGAATCGGTTGTAGAAGAACTCGTGGATTTCATGAGATCGAGAGGAGTCTTGTGATGATGGGTACAGGATACGAAGGCGTTTGGACTCTGGGAGAGATTCGAAACGGTGAGATAAGCTCCGTTTCTTACGAACTCCTGGCATGGGGAAAGAAGCTTTCCGACAAACTCGGCGTGAAACTCTCGAGTATTGTCTTAGGCAGTAATATAAAGGAAAGGATAGAAAGACTCTTTCATTTCGGGGCAGATGTGGTTTACGCCGTCGATCATCCGAGATTAGAACATTTCTTGCCCGATGTTCACGCGAGGATCTGTGAAGCACTTGTAAAGGAATACAAACCCGAGATCTTGATAGCTTCGGCTACTACATATGGAAGGACGATCATGCCGATACTGGCAGCCAAACTCGAAACGGGCCTCACGGCGGACTGTACAGACCTCGATATCGATACCAAAGAACGCATCTTACTCCAAACGAGACCTGCGATCGGTGGAAATGTAATGGCCACGATAAAGACCCCAAATCATAGGCCCCAGATGGCAACTGTAAGACCGAGGGCGAAGAGACCTTTGAATCCTGATAGAGCGAGAAAAGGAGAATTGATCTTGAAGGAGTATCCAACTGAATTTTATAGATCACAATATAGGTGGATCTCATTCGAGAAGGACGAAAGTTCGGATTCCCCGATTCAAGAAGCAGATGTGATCGTCTCTGGTGGGAAGGGAATGAAAGATGAAAAGAACTTCGAGATGCTTTACGAACTCGCCAAGATGCTCGATGGTGCAGTTGGTGCATCTCGTGCAGTTGTCGATATGGGTTGGATACCTTATTCCCACCAGATAGGCCTTTCTGGAAAAACCGTTAGTCCACGACTTTACATGGCAATTGGCATTTCTGGAGCTGTCCAGCACATCGCAGGCATGTCATCCTCGGAGATCATCGTGGCAATAAACAAGGATCCGGATGCTCCCATCTTCAAGGTGGCAGATTTTGGTATCGTGGGTGATGCACTGGAGATATTACCGGCTCTCCTGAAAAGGCTTTCTTCTGACGAAGGTGATACGGATGGATGAATTCGGGAGGATCACACCCAGGATGATTAAGGAATTCAGAAGAATCCTCGGTGATAATGCCGTTATTTATGAAGAGAAAGAAACGCTTGAGAATTATTCGCGCGACGAAAGCGGAGGAGAGTACTATTCACATATGCCAGACGTTGTTCTGAAACCGGAGAATGCGAAGCAGATCTCAGAGATCCTTAGAATCGCAAACCAGGAGAGGATTCCGATAACCCCACGTGGGGCAGGAAGCGGACTTGCCGGTGCTGCTGTCCCTATCTACGGTGGGATCGTGATCTCCATGGAGAAGATGAACAACATATTGGAGATAGACAAAACCAACCTCGTAGCAGTCGTTGAACCTGGGGTCGTTACAAATGATCTTTGCCGAAAAGTTGCTGACTCAGGATTGTATTACGCTGGATATCCGATGAGTGTCGAAACGAGTTTTATCGGTGGGAAT
>WFSK01000184.1 GCA_015486095.1 Thermotogae bacterium | reverse complement strand
GGATACATACCGGATGGAAAATGGGAAATAGTAATAGCAACAGACCTTATAGTCTGCGATACCACCTATAGGATTGAGGTAAAGACTCAGAGGAAGACATCCGATTGGAAATGGTTCAAGGGAGAGATTCATTCTCACACCCTTAACAGCGATGGGAAGATGACTACTCAAGAGCTGATCGATGCTGCAAAGGAAAGAGTTCTCGATTTCATATTCGTAACCGATCACAACATGGTGTCCTCGTACGATCAAAGTCCCGATGAGATCGAGGTATTCTCCGGCACGGAGATAACTACCTACGAAGGACATGCACTCGCACTCGGTGTAAACAGGGTAATAGATCCGAGATTGTTGACCGATATGAAGACTACGTCAACGGTGATAAAGAGCATGGGAGGTATCCTGGGTATAGCGCATCCGTTTTTTCCGGGAAGCCCTTACTGTGGTGGATGTAGATGGACTAAGGCTATCGATAGAAACAGTTTTGATTTTCTCGAGGTTTTTAACAGTGGAGGACCTGCTACTCTGTATCCATCACTGAATACTCCGGCTTTGATAACCTGGTTTGATCTCTTAAATCATGGATTTAAAGTCTCAGGAACTTCAGGGGGAGACATACATAGTATTACAGATTTCAATGAGAATTGGTTGCCCTTAAGAGTTTATATCCCTTCCCTAACACTTAAACCCCTGCTTTACGCAATAAAAATGGGAAGGTGTTATGCGTCACGAGAACCACTCTCTTTCAACGTGATGTACAAAGATAAGAGTTATAGCATAGGGGACACTGTTGAGATCGATTCTGAAAAAGATAAGTTCAAAGTGGTTATGACCTCAGAATCCGGAAAGAGTATATTACTGGCTTCTTCTATGGGTATAAAAGAGTATAAAAGCCACGAAATAGAAGATGAATTCGAAGCCGAAGGTATGAAATGGATATTGGGTATAACGATGAGAAAGGGGTTGATATCGGGATTCACGAACCCAATATTCTTAAGAGTGAGAGATAATCATTAATGCGCTTCTGCAAAACGAGAGGTTTGCAGATTTCAAGATATCAAAAAGGAGGGAATAATATGATGGATTTTACTGAAGAGGTAAAAAAGTTACTTCCCATACCAAATTTAGAAGATGCGAAGAGGTTACTCTGTATCCAGCCTCATCCCGATGATACGGATATCGGAGCCGGGGCGACCGTTGCCAAACTCTGCAAGAAAGGGGTAGAAGTTTACTACCTATCTTCCACAAGCGATAGCGTTGGGACTCGCGATAAAGTACTCGTTGGAGATAGGATCACCAAGATCAGAAAAGAAGAACAGCAAAGGGCAGCGGATGTGCTGGGAGTTAAAGAAGTGATATGGTTAGATTACCCCGATGCCGGAGATTACGATATCTACGAATTGAGGAACGACATCGTCAAGTGGATTCGAAAACTCAAACCAGACTTCATAATGACTGTGGATCCCTGGCTTCCATATGAATCGCATAGAGATCATGTTAAAACAGGATTGGCGGCATCGGAAGCCGTACTGTTGCATGGATTTCCTGGAGTGCTCCCTGAGGTGGAGACCGAGGAAGGATATGAGATCAAAGGTATCGCATACTTCCACACCTCTTATCCGAATACCGTGATCGATGTCGATGACACATGGGATTTGAAATTCGAGGCCATAAGGCAACATAAGAGCCAGATAGATGAAAATACCCTCGGAATTTACAGACGTTACTTCGATCTCAAGGCCAGAGAATATGCAAAAGACAGGGCATTCACCTACGGAGAGGCATTTAAGGTCCTTTCACCTGTATTCCTTCATTGTTTTGTAGATGCATGGAAGATGTGAGAGAAAATGGCTAAATTAACCTTTCCAGAAGGTTTTATTTGGGGGGCGTCAACATCCGCCTTTCAAATAGAAGGTGCTCCCCTCGCAGATGGAGGAGGATTATCGATCTGGCACAGGTATGCCTATACCCCTGGAAATATCTTGAATGGAGATACTCCGGATATTGCCTGTGATCATTACAGACGCTGGAGAGAAGATATAGCACTCATGAAGAGCATCGGACTGCGTGGATACAGATTCTCCATATCCTGGCCCAGGGTATATCCCGAAGGTAAGGGAAGAGTAAATGAGGCGGGTTTTGACTTTTACGATCGCCTCGTAGATGCGTTACTCGATGCCGATATAGAACCGGTTGTCATGTTG
>WFSK01000183.1 GCA_015486095.1 Thermotogae bacterium | reverse complement strand
TTATATAATAGGATGAACATAAGACGTAGAAATTGAATTTCGAAAAAGAGGTATCGAAATGAATACATCGAAGGGAAGATATTTCGGGATATTCAACCTTATGCTCATAACCATTTTTCTCACCGCAGATCAAGCGGCGTTGTTCCCGAATTATCTCCTGGTCGAAAAAGAGTTCGGGGTAAGTCATGCGCAGATAGGGTTGATAAGTTCTATCTTCACCATCGTAGCTGCACTGGCAACCCTTATATGGGCGTATTTGGTGGACAAATATTCACGAAAGAGATTGATCCTCATAGGAGTTATATTGGGTGAAATCCCCTGTTTTCTCACGGGCTTTGTGAACGATTACGTTCAACTCTTCGTCATCAGGGTATTAACGGGTTTCGGAATAGGAGTGATCTTACCAGCGGCATCCTCTCTATTGGGTGATTATTTTCCATCTCGGGAGAGAGGAAAGGGATTTGGCTGGTTTCTATCTGCGATGGGATTGGGTTATTTACTTGGAGCAGCCATAGCAGGAGAGATCGGACCGAAGTTCGGCTGGAGATATCCTTTCATCATAATTGCCGTACCAAATTTCTTTTTGGCCCCGATGTTCTATCTCTTCGTAAGAGAACCCAGAAGAGGTGAAACCGACGTGCAGATCAAGGATCCCGCGAGAAAAGATGTAGTCTATAACTATCCCGTGAAAATCTCCGACTTCAAAAAGGCTGTGACCATAAAGACAAATCTATATTTGAACTTACAGAGCATTCTGGGATGCATTCCCTGGGGCATGCTTTCGAGCTGGATCATCACATTCTTCGTTTACGTGAGAGGATTTTCTATCCCCGTTGCCACAACGTTTGCCTTAAGCTTCACTGGAATAAGGATGTTCGGTAATATCTGGGGAGGATATATAGGGGATTATCTGTCCAAGAAAAAGGCCAGCTATCGTATAATACTGTCCATAACAACGATCCTTTTAGCCATTCCCTTCATCATTACCAGTATATCTCGTAAGATCTCTCCACGCTCCGATCCCCTCGATCTTGTCGTGTTCTTTCTTCTCGGTTTCATCGGGATCAGTCTCGCTTCTGTGGCAGGGCCAAATTCGAGAGCGATGTTCCTAGATGTCAACGTACCGGAGAATCGTGGGATGATGTTATCTTTCGCCAATCTTACGGATGTGATGGGGACGGGCATCGGACCTTTCTTTGGTGGTCTCCTCGCCGATAGATATGGTCTTTTCTTTGCTCTCGTTACCTCTACTCTCTTCTGGATCCCCTGTGCTCTACTCTGGATTCCTCTGATAAAGGCATTTCCAGTCGATATGAGTAACCTATCGAAAATGATGAACAAACGCGTATCCGATCTCTTGAAAAAGGAAGACAAATGATGGATCATGCGAACTCATGGTAATGTATGGGTAAAAGACAGGGATATGTCTACAATTATTCCTGAAAAGCATGATACAATCTTTCGTAGGATGGGATGGAGTTAAACATTGGAGGTATAGACGATGGATCTATCGACCGAGATCGCTGGGATATGCTTTAAGAACCCTCTTTTGCCTGCTGCAGGTCCTCTAACCGGTGATGATTCGAAGATCGAATACATCGCCTCACTCGGGGTAGGTGGGATAGTTACTAAAACCATCTCCACTCAACCTGCACATGTACCCCGCCCCTGTATAGTTGCCACAAGAGATTACGTCGTTAACGCCGAATTATGGTCTGAGTATGGTCCAGAGAAATGGATAGATGAATTCCTCCCGAAGATTCAGGATATAGAGTTACCGAAGATCATCAGCATAGGTTATACTAAAGAGCAGATCGAATGGCTTATTCCAAGGTTAACAGAATCCGCCGATGCATTCGAGATATCCACACACTATGTTGGGAAAGACATAACTCCGATTGCAAAAATAACGAGTATTGCCACCAAGCTCACTAAAAAGCCTGTGTTCATGAAGTTAAGCCCTCATATACCAGACCCTGTGGAATTCGCTCGTGCCGTTACAGATGCCGGTGCAGCAGGAGTTGTGGCGATAAACTCACTTGGACCGGTATATCATGTCGAACCGAAACTCGGACGATCGCCTCTTGGTTCCAAAGATGGATACGGATGGATATCGGGTCCGCTTATAAAACCTTTAGCCCTGTCTATCGTGCGAAAGATAAAGCAATCGCTCGATATCCCGGTGATAGGAGTAGGTGGGATAAAAGATGCAGGTGATGTAGTTGACTTTCTCGAAGCCGGTGCCTCCGCAGTGGGAATGTTATCTTCGGCACTCATATTTGGTAAAGAGCAATATAAACGGATATTAGATGGACTTGAAGATGTCCTTCGAAGACGTGGATACAGTTCGGTAAGGGGTGCGATTGGGAGAAAACTCGAAAGAGAAGAAGCGAGATATGAGGTGAGAAATCCTGTAATAGATGAAGAGAAGTGTACACTCTGCAAATTGTGTGAATACGTGTGTCCGTACTTTGCCATAAGGGTTTCAGATCACGTTGAGGTCGATTCAAAGGCTTGTTTTGGATGCGGATTGTGTGAATCGAGATGTCCTACGAGAGCGATAAGTGGTATTCTATCGTGATAAGACCGTCTGGTGCATAGCTTACTTGTGCTACAATATTTTAAAAAGGTAAGCTTGTTTGAAAGTTCTCTTATGAATTACAAACTCAGGTGTGTCCATTGTGGAAGGATTTACGATCCGAATGACGTTCGTTATACCTGCCCGATATGTGGCCAAAGGTTGGGCACATTAGAGGTCATATACGAAAGGCAGGGAATCGTTAACAGGGATTTTGATGTAGAACATAGAGGAATATGGGCGTTCTCTGAGTTCTTACCGATCAAAAGAGAACACTTCGAGGTACCCTTATTGGTGGGCAACACTCCCATATACGAAGAGCGAAAATTGGCGGATGAGCTCGGTCTCGCCTCGTTGTACATAAAGGACGACGGCAGGAATCCAACTGCATCGTATAAGGACAGGGCAAGTGCTGTGGCCATAGCAAAGGCGAAGGAATTGAATATCGATACGATCTACTGTGCCTCCACTGGCAACGCCGCCTCCTCTATTGCTGGGCTTTCAGCTGCCTCCGGGATGAAGAGTATCATATTCGTTCCAAAATCGGCACCTGCAGCGAAATTAACGCAGCTCCTGGTCTATGGTGCAACCGTGATCGCGGTAGATGGAAGCTACGATGAGGCGTTCGATCTATCGATGGAGATTGGAGAGAAATTCGGTTGGTATTGCAGGAATTCCGCTGTAAATCCATACCTGCTGGAGGGGAAGAAAACGGGTGCGATGGAAGCGGCTTTACAGCTCGGTTGGAACGTGCCCGATTTCGCTATGGTATCTGTGGGAGATGGAACTGTAGTGAGCTCTATATATAAGGGTTTTAAAGACCTAAAGGATGTTGGGTTCGTGGATAGGATCCCCCGGATGATCGGTGTGCAGGCCGAAGGAGCGAATGCGGTTATGCGAACTTTTGAATCCGGTAAATTCGATGTTCCCAGGGATATGGTAGCCCATTCGATCGCCGATAGCATAGCCGTTGGTAAGCCTCGTGATGTGTTGAAGGCATGCAAATACGTCAGGGCCTCTGGAGGCCGATTCGTATCGGTCTCAGATGAGGAGATCGGAAGAGCCGTCGTAGAACTATCGAGAAAGACCGGGGTATTTGCTGAACCTGCTGGAGCGGCAGCATATGCGGGATTGAAGAAGATCCATGATGAGTTAAAGGGCAGAAGTGTTATCATATTCGTAACGGGTAATGGTTTGAAGGACGTAGGGTCGGCGAGGCGATTCGTTGGAAAGGTGTATTCCGTAAAGCCAATCAAAGAAGAAGTAGAGGAGGCATTGAGGAATGCAGGTGCGATTTAAGCTGAACGATGAGGTTGTGGAAGTCGAGGTTGCCGATGACGAGAGGGCGCTTGATCTCCTCCGCAGACTTGGAATGAAGGGTGTGAAAGAGGGATGCGGTGAAGGTGAATGTGGAGCCTGCACGATAATCGTAAACGGTAAAAACGTTGCCTCATGTCTGATGCTCGCTCCAGAATTGGATGGCACGGAGGTGTGGACGATAGAAGGACTCTCCAAGAATGGGCAATTGGATCCCGTGCAGAAGGCATTCGTCGAGGCTGGTGCAATACAGTGCGGTTTCTGCACCCCTGGCATGGTCATGTCTGCAAAGGCATTGCTGATGAAGAATCCAAGACCAACGGAAGAAGAGATTAAAAAGGGTATGGAAGGAAACCTGTGCAGGTGTACAGGATACTTCAAGATCATCGAAGCGGTCAAGAAGGCAGCCGGTGAAAGATGATACTCGCTGTGATACTCGCCGCTGGAGATTCCTCCAGATTCAAAAGGCAAAAACTCATCATGGTGTACGAAGGTAAGCCTTTACTTCAATGGTCGATAGATGTGTTGAGAGGATTCGATTTCGATAAGGTGCTGATCGTATCGAAGTCTTTAGATCTTTCAACCGTGGATACTGCGGATTTCGAGATCGTTGTGAATCCGGATGCTCATCTCGGCCTGTCCACTTCCGTAAAACTGGCGGTTTCGGTAGCAAAAGGCTATGAAGGATTACTCCTCCTATTAGGGGATATGCCGAGGATAGGTAAAGCCTTGGTAGAAAGAGTAGTTTCTATGGATCAAACGAAGATCGTATTTCCCATTCATAAGGGTATCAAAGGTTTCCCCGTCTTCCTACCATCGCTGTACTTCGAAGAGGTCAAGACTTTAACTGGAGACGTAGGTTTGAGGGAGATCATCGCAAAGCACGAGGATGAAACGATATGGTTCAATGGTGGAGAAGATTGTATCTTCGATGTGGACACACCAAAAGACTTCTATTAGAAGGTCAAAAAGTGGAGCCGTTCCACCCCCACATGTTGCCTCTGACGTCTGCGAAATTTATGTACACTCTTTCAGGTGATATCTTCAATCGCTCTTTTATGAAATCGCATATCGCATGGGATAGACTCGCCGTTTCGGAGGACGGTAGCCCTATGCTTCTCAATTCCACGAAGGCACAGGATCCTCCACTTCCACCGAACAACATCTCTCTTCTCTCTACTGACACCATAACGTATCTCTCCGGTTTTCCGAGCTCCTTAGCGACAAGGGCGGAAGTATCCTTGAGGAAAGAATCCTTATCTCCTATCTCTGCGTTCGTCTGAATTCCCAGATATGGCATGCATATTCACCTCCTACCTCTATTATATAACAAGAGCAACCTTCGATTGATATCGAACATAGCTTGGGTATGCTGTACCTGTACATAGCCTGCTTCCCCAACTTTCTGATTTTCTCAGCTAATGCTTTTTGGATGCCTGTTCGATGCGCTCCTTTGCGAATTCGAAGAACTTTCCGATCTCGGTGAGCATGAACTGTCTATCTTCTTGTGTAGATCGATGAGCATACGACTTCCTTGCCAATTCGATGTGCCGTCTCCACCGCGGTAGCGCATCGATAGCCCAATCTGATGCCCGAGCTTTCGAGACAACAACGTCTTTAGTTTCAAAACTGTAGATCAAACGGCAGAGATTCAGGATACAGTAATCTGGATAATCCTGTAGATGCCTCTCGACGTAATCCAGTTCACCGTACAATGCGGCTTCGATCTCCGACCATGTCGCAGGTGGGTATATCTCCTTCGGATCGGGTCCGTAGAGAACGATGCACCGTCCAGCCAGGATGTGTGCCCGGTGCAGAGCCCAGGAATTGTCAATTGCTCGTTTCCACATCTGACTTCTGGGCGGGGTCTTACGAATGGCATCCTGTAAAAGGATATAGTAACCATCGAGCTCACCACCGAGGGGTGGAAATCTCTGAGCTAAAGACTCATGAAGCTTTTCTAACTGCATTTTTTCATCGGCCGTAAGACTGCTCTTCAGGATGACATGGAAATCGATGTCTCCTGTGGGGACCACTTCAGGAAATGCTGCGGCACCGTAGATATATACCCCATAGAGCTTTTCACCAAGAATGGTCTTTAGACCTTTTACGAACGCCCGGTTGATGGTATCGATTTGTCGTGAGATAGTCATTTTTATTCCCCATTTCATCGTTAAAAAACGACTGACTTCGCCACATCGATATCGATGAGTTTTAATCTGCCTTTATCCAGTTTGAGATAAATGTAGAGATCAACGAGCCTATCGTAGTGCCAGGCACCAGAAATCGAGGTGGAGATCATGAAGACATCATTTTTTTGAGGTTCAAAATCCGAAATGCCATTTGGCATAAGTGAATCATCCCTTAAGAGAAAGTTGCCTTTTGAATCGTAAACGCCAGTCTTGATATAAAAATCCTTTTTATCTGTGAGATCTATTCTGTACAGTCCTCTACCGTTGACGTACACAATTGCCGCAAGGCCCTTTTCGAACTTACCAGAGATCTTAAAATCCTTCAACACGCTTTTATCGGTGATCAACCGTTGAACGTTCATTCCATTAAATTTGAATAGGGTAAAGGATATGTACCCACCACTTCCGCCTGAAAAACTCTTGATCAGGTAGATCTTGCCGGTCCTGAAAAGGTACTTTACCAGGATTGGCTCGTATCCTCCCTCTACGATATCCGGATAAATATTGTATTTTCCCTCACGATCGACTGTAAAAAGAAAAAACTTGTTGAAAAAGATCGGACTGAAGTCATTTTTGCCGGCCAGAACCAGAGATCTCGTTGCACCTTCCTCAAATGACTCTATATCTGTAGCTATCAACGTGTATTTTTGGCTTTTCAGGTAATCGAGAAACGAAGCCGGCAAACCGATCGCAAAGATCAAGGATGTGATGAATATCATGCCGATCATCAAAGATAACGGTCTTTTCATATCCATTAAATACCATTTCTCTCAGCGATTTCATCGATATTAACCACCTCAAGGATATCACCTTTTACCACCATAGCGTATATCCTTCTTTT
>WFSK01000182.1 GCA_015486095.1 Thermotogae bacterium | reverse complement strand
GTTATAAGGGAAGTTATCTTTTCTTTCTTGAATGGAAATATAACCCTTTTAAAAGAAGATTTCGATGCATCTTGTTATGGGGCTGCTTTAATGGCAGGAAAAGTTTTGGGGATGTTTAAGGATACTAAAGAATACAAGAATAGATTCATCTCAGATAAAAAGAGGATCTACAGATCTATCATATACACTAAGCCATTTGAAAGGTTTTTGAAATTCAGGAAAATGATGCTCGAAGTTTTAGGGTCTTTCAAAATAAAGGATAAAAATTGATTCACAAGTTCACAAGGGATAAGAGAAGGAAATTGGAAAGGAAAAAAGAGAGTTCAACATGTAAATTGGTCTTTGAAAAGTCTTTTTCGAGTGAAATGGAAGAATTCTTCCATGAAATGAGTTCTCTCATCGAGAGAAATAAGGAAGGACGTTGAATTGTCTAAGTTTATTTGGCGCTCAGGATACTCTTTTAAGTTTTACCGGAGAGCCAGCCAATTCAGGATGACCTATTTTCTGAGCCAAGAGAGCATTTGCAATCATGAAGAGGTCTACCATAGATGAGCGCACATAAACGTAATCTATTCCATAGCCATTGACTCTGTACAATCTATTTGTTTCTATGATCGAGAAAAGGTTCTCTATTGTCATTCTGTATCTGTAGGTACTCTTGAAGGCTTCAAAATGTTGGTCAATCCAATCACGAAAGCGACCAGATTTAAGAGTAAGATAAGCGGTACAACCATATTTTGGAGCGTTGAAGGTGTCACCAAAAGGACAAGTTACACCGCGGTAATCGTTGAGAGGACAAACGTACTTTTGTCTTATTCTATTTCTTTCAGATTCATGGTAAGTCGAATGAAGCTTAAGGAGAGAACCACATCTACCAAATGGAATTGAATCTGGGCCTTTGGCAGTTCTTTTCTTAGGAATGAAAGAATGGCCTTTGAAAGACAAGAAGATGTAGTCATGATCCACATTTGAATCGTATCCTTTATCTGCGCAAACGTTAGAAGAAGAAATGCCATAATGAGACTTAACGAATTCGAGCAAAGGAATGAGATACTTCGAATCAGAAGCATTGGCAGGAGTGATGATGGAATGGAGAGGTACAGGGCCAGCAGAAACGACATGCTTTTTGTATCCGAAGAAATAGATGGAATCCGATTTACCGTCGTTAGATTTTGCCTTCACGCCCCAAGTGGCATCGTGGTCACGTGAGAGCTTTGAATGTGAAAAGTTCTTAGGATTGTTCAAAGAAGAATTGGCAAGGACAGGATGAGAATCCACGAAGAGATTAGAAGTATCTATATTCAGCTTACTCAAAGCATTCTTGTAGAGCTTCAAAAAGAGTTCATAGTCAAAGTAATGGTGAACGAAGCGACTTAAAGTAGCTGAAGAAGGGAAAGAAGAATTTGAGGAAAAAACGGATATGATGTTGATGCCCACGTAATGGGCCAAAAGTGGATTAGACGTGAAGAACTCTATTATATCTGGATAAGTGTTTAAACCTTTTACACTTGCGATGAAGAAGATCTTGTAGAGAGTTCTTAAAGAATAGCCCTTACGTCCGAGAGGATGAGAACGCTCAGGAATGATAGACCAATCGATGGAATCTATGAGGTCAATGAGATATTTGAGTGGGGAAGAATTAGTTAGGTAATAATCGTATACAAAGTCAAGATAAGGTTGAAAACTCATTTAAAGCCGCCTCCTGTGTGTTGTTTGTGCGCGTTTTTGGCGCTGTTTCAATTATAACGCGAAATGGGAGGCGGCCCAAAAGAAAGTGCCGTTGGAATGTGCTATGAATACGGCCTTTACATATTTTGAAAGACCCTAAAAGTTCTAGTGAAAGGAGGTACGCTGTACAACAGATACAGCAAAGTTATGGAAGATCTCTTGAAAAGATTGAGTGATTCCCAAATAGACGCTATAAAAGAGATAGGCAACATAGGTGCAGGAAATGCTGCTACTGCTCTATCCGAAATACTTAACACAAAGGTGAATATGACTGTCCCGTCCGTTAAAATCATACCTATAGAAAGGGTGCCAAGTGTCGTTGGAGGGTTAGAGGTGATAATTGGGGGAGTCTACATGAGAATGTCTGGGGATGCTCCTTCCAACTTGTTGTTCGTAGTGCCTGTAGAATCTGCCCTTTCATTGATGGAACGGGTTTTGGGCTATAGACCTATGGATTACACGAATTTAAAAGAGATAGAGATATCAGCCTTGATCGAAATAGGTAACATAATGTGTGGTTCTTATATAAATACTCTCGTGAAGTTCACTCATCTCAATTTGCACCCCAATGTTCCTTATGGAACTATCGATATGGCAGGTGCAGTTCTGAGTGAGATAATAGCAAACTTGGGAGAAGTGGCTGATTACGCACTTCTAATAGAGACGGTGATGACAGTTGTAGGTGAATCTCCAATATCAGCGTACTTTTTTCTGATGCCAGATCCTGATGCATTGACGGTGATCTTGAGGTCTATAGGAATGATGTGATGTGCAGAGTAGAGTAATAATTGGAATAGCAGAACTCGCTGTAGACATAGCACCAACCATTATAGTAACCCTTGGATTGGGTTCTTGTGTGGGAGTAACGATGTACGATCCTAAAAATAAATTAGGTGGAATGATCCACATAATGCTTGCTAACAGCCATGGTGATACGCGAGGCAAACCTGCGAAGTTTGCAGATACCGGTATTCCACTACTCCTTTCTAAAATGCTGGAAAGAGGTGCTGATAAGAACAATTTGATTGTGAAGATCGCTGGCGGAGCTAGGATGTTCGGTAATCATGTTCCTGCGTTAAATGTTGGGGGAAAGAACGTAAAGGCCGTGAAGGAAGCCTTAAGCGCACTCGGCTTGAAAATAAGAGCCGAAGATACAGGGGGTAACAGAGGAAGAACTATAGAACTCTTTTTAGAAACAGGAGATTTAGCTGTAAAGGTTATTGGGGAGGATGTGAAGATCATTTGAACAAACTCCTTAAAAAGGGTTTATACTTATTTATAATCCTTATATGCTTCTTTTTCCTGTTAAATCTATTTGCAGGAAATATGCTTATAACTTCATTCATCCGCGCTTTTATAAGCGCAGCGATAGTATGTATGATATACTGGATTGGGAGGAGTATATACATCTTGTTATTCCAGGATAAAGATAAATCTAAGGGGAATAATGTAGATAAGACGATCAAAGATGATATAAAGGTGAGTGAGCTCATCGATGAACCTAAGTCCTGAGGAAGAGAAGAAAATTCGCATAGTGATGGAATCCTTATCAGCCACTGAAAAAGAGGCAAGAGAACTGTTAGAATTGGCAAAGGGAGATGTAAACCAGGTGCACAAATTCACCCCCCTGGTTCTAAAACACATCTTCTATCTCTTTGGAAAGGTTAATTCACGCTCTCAAGAACCGTTGAGTGGCATCTTTCTTTTCATCGCTAATGGTGAAAAAGGAGAGCGTTTATTATTGGATGCCATATTCTCCACTCACGAAGAAGTTTCCCAAAACGTCGATCTGAAGAACATAACCCCTCTCGTTATAAAGAAGGAGATCGATTATATGAGAGCCAAAATCGATCTCAGTGGTGATAGTAATGCAAACAAGAATTATTCTCTTCTTTCGGATTTTTTGAGTTCACCTTCTAATATACACAAAATCTACAATCTGACGAAGGAAGGGAATTGGAATACCATAAAGCAGATGTTGGAATCAGCATTCTCGAAATGGAATAATTTCCCGATTTCAATAGACTTAAGAGCTGAATATTCGACTCAATTCAGTTATGAGAACTTTAGAAAAGAAGTTTTACCTACTGCTAATGAAAAGGAAGGTGAAAGGGAAAAGGAGAAGTCCACCTTATGGTTAAAGTGTGTGCCTGTCGTAGATCCAATAGCAGGAAAGACTATTCGAGAATTATCTACGGGAAGTACGATAATGGTAAAGATAAATGATGATAGAGAATTCTCAAAATTCATAGTAGATGCATTGAAAAGTATCAGGATGGTTAGGGATAATGAAGTAAGTGCAGTTATTGTAAATGCAGAAAGTACTCAGGCTAACAACTTTTTGATCTCCGTAGAATTGGCAAGAGGAATTTTTGGAAAGTTAGTCGTAGCTGAGGGTGTCAAGATAGCCGTTGGAGAAGAACCGGAAATACAGAAGAAAAAGGAAAGTCCTTCTTCACTCATGTGGCGTATAGTATTCTTTATAACGTTGAGTGGTTTTATTGGACTACTGATCGTTGTCCTGAGATTGCTGATAAAATGATATGGGGAAAAATGAAACATTGCTCTGGAAACAATACATAAAAGATAGAGATCGAAAGACAAGAAATGAGATCGTCGTCAACTATTTATATCTCGTCAAGTATATCTCATCAGATATCCGATATAATCTTCCGAAGTCAGTCGATGTTGAAGACCTGTTTGAACAGGGAGTAATGGGATTAATAGAGGCAGTGGAACACTTCGATCCCTCTAAAAATATAAAATTCGAAACATATGCTTCTAAAAGGATAAAAGGTGCCATTCTGGATTACCTCAGATCCATCGATTGGTTATCACGCACTTTGAGAAAGGACATAAAGAAAGTAGAGGAAAGCTATCTCAGACTTATAACCATCTCCGGAGAATTACCAAGCATATCAGATATCGCTGCCGATCTCAATATGAGTGAGAAGAAAGTCAGGAGGATCATCAACAACATTTCCTTAGAACAGATATTGTCTTTGGATGAATATCTCTTCGGGGAAGAGAACATTACTATGGCAGATCTCATTCGCTCTGATAAAGAAGAGGCAAAAGAAGAAGTAATAAAAGAACGTCTTCAGAAACGACTTATGGAATCTATAAAGAGACTATCATCTAAGGAACAACTGATCTTGCAACTATATTATTTCGAAGAGCTGAATTTTAAGGAAATAGGAGCGATCTTGGAAATCAGTGAATCGAGGGTATCACAAATACATTCTGCTATAATAATGAAATTGAGGACTTATCTATTCGGAGGAGAAGGATGAGGAAGAAACTTTTGGCTTTGATATTGGCAGGTGGACAAGGTACACGATTGGGTATATTGACCAAAGCTATAGCTAAGCCTGCAGTTCCCTTTGGAGGGAAATACAGGATCATAGATTTCGTCCTCTCAAACTGTATGCATTCTGGGATATACGATATAGGTGTGTTCACTCAATATAAACCACGTGTTTTGAACAAGCATATAGGAATAGGAGATGCCTGGGATTTGGATAGAAAAGGAAGTGGAATAGTCATTCTTCAGCCATATACGGCTGAAAAAGCTGGAAAGTGGTATCGTGGAACAGCAGATGCCATATATCAAAACCTGGATTTCATAGAGGAACATTCTCCCGAGCACTGCTTAATTCTATCGGGAGATCACATCTATAAAATGAATTACTCGTATTTGTTAGAAGAACATATCGCTAACGATGCAGATGTTACAGTTGGAGTGGTGCGGGTACCATCATCTGAGGCCAGTAGATTTGGCATATTATCTACAGATAGTAACGGAAAGATCATCGATTTCGAAGAAAAACCTGCTAAACCGAAGAGTGATCTGGCTTCTATGGGTATATATATGTTTAAGACTCGAGTATTAAAGGAAGTCCTTGTAGAGGATGCGAGCATGAAGGATTCGACTCGTGATTTTGGTAAAGATATACTACCGAGGATGATCAAAAAAGAGGATATGAAATGCTATGCCTATCTCTTTAAGGGCTTTTGGAAAGATGTGGGGACCATTTCTTCTTATTTCGATACAAATCTATCTTTAACTTCCCCTGTTCCTGAACTGAACCTATACGATAAAGGGTGGCAGATCTATACGAGAAGTTTAGATATATTTCCTGCCTACGTAGATTCCAAAGCCTACCTAAAAAATTCATTAGTTGGTGATGGTTGTGAAATATACGGCTTTGTAGAGAACTGCGTGATCTCCCAAGGAGTGTACATCGGAGAAGGAACTACTGTAAAGCACTCCATCATTCATAACTTTGCTAGGATAGATAGCAATTGTTACATAGAAAGGGCAATAATCGGTGAGAGAAGTATCGTATCCCCTGAGGTTGAAATCGGTAAAGGAAAAGAAAGACCTAACGAATGTTTCCCTTCCATATATACAGATGGCATAACCGTTATTGGCACAGATGTGCATATACCACAAGGGACAAAAATCGGGAGGAACTGTGTTGTTGACAACGATATTCAAGAAGGTGATTTTCGTTCTACAAGATTGGTAAGTGGAAGTTGTCTTATGAAATGAAGTGTACTACTCTCCAGATGAAATTAAGGTGGAGAAAAGGGGGTTGTAAAGCTGCTTCTACTTTATCATTCCCTCTCTGAGACCCTCTATGAAGAACCTCCGAAAGGCAAGAAAAAGGATGAAGACAGGAATTATGGACAAGATTATCATAGCTCCTATTCGCCCGTAGACCAAAGTTTGGAGTTCGTCTCTCATCCAGACTACTCCTACAGGAAGGGTCTGCCACTCGTTCTTAGTCATGAGAGTACTGGCAAAGAGATACTCTTGCCAAGCGAAAACGAACGTTATGATCGTAGTTGCCGCTATTGCAGGACGAACGATGGGAAGAAGCACCATATACCACATCTGAAATTCGTTGCAGCCGTCTATAACTGCGGCATCGCGAATGTCTAAAGGCACCGTAGAAAAGGCTCCACGCATGATGAGGAGTCCCCAAGGGAGATTCAACGCAACGTAGGGAAGGATCAGTCCCCACCATGTGTTGCGTAGATTCAAACGGTCTTCCATGATGTAGATGGGAATCAGATACATGATGTAAGGAAGTGTCAGTACGGAAAGTATCGCTATGAATAGAAAATTTTGACCTTTGAATCGTCTCACTCCAAAGGCATATCCTCCCATTGCACTGGCAACTACTACTATGATAACGGTTGCCGTAGTAACTACAATGCTGTTTAGGAGATAACGTTTAAATCCTTCCATTTTGGTGAGTACATAAACGTAGTTGTTGAGGGTTATTTCTCCAGGTATGATGGTAGGGGGAAATTTGTATATATCACGTGTAGGACGGATCGAGGTTATAAACATCCAGAGCAACGGAGACATGTAGATGATCGCCACTATGCTGACGGTGATCAAGATCCCTAACTTATGTTTCTTCCAAAGAGATCTTATATGCTTCATTGACTCACATCCTACTCGCAGTTTCGGACTTAAAGAGTCTGCTGAAACCCAAAGAGAATAGGATTATCACTGCTGCAGTGATGTAAGCCACCTGCGATGCTCTACCCATGTCCAGACGCTGGAATGCCAGCTTCCACGAATAGTAGTAGAGTGTCAGAGTAGACATACCAGGCCCTCCTTGAGTAATAACAGCCACGAGGTCGAAGGTCTTCATAGCATTGATCAGAATCCATATGCTGCTGATGTAAAGATAAGGTTTTAGGTTTGGCAACACTATGTACCAAATTTCCTGGAAGAAGCTGGCTCCATCCACTTTGGCAGCCTCCCGAATACTTTTGGGAATCCCCTGGAGACCGGAAAGGAAAATGATCAAGGTAAAACCCAACATCTTCCAGGATCGAGCTAAAACCAGTGAATTCAAAGCCGTCTTTGGATCACCATACCAATCTATATTCCAATTCTTTACTCCTAAGCGCCGGAGTATATGGTTGAAGATTCCCACATCGGGAAAAAGAAGCCAGGCAAAAGTAACTCCTACCAAAGATAAAGGGATGATCATGGGGAGATAGAAGAGCACTTGAAAGAAAGATGCACCATATCTCAGTTCGTCGATGAGTATCGCCAATATTAAAGATCCCAGAAAGGTGATCATAAAGTACGGGATGGCAAACTGAAATTGATTAATAAAGGCAGTATGAAACATGGAATCTTTAAATATTGTATTCATAAAACCCTTGAATCCAATGAACTTTGGAGAAGGATCGGATGCATAATTGTATTCGGAGAGGCCAAGATATGCCGAATAGATTATCGGATAAGCTATGAAAACTAACACGAAGATGAGAGTAGGAGCCAAGAAGATGAAGAGCGTGAGCTTACTTTCTCTCATTTCATCTCTCCCGCATACGAAAGGGTCGGCAGCCCTTCATAGACTGCCGACCCTCGAGTGGGATTCACATAGCTCTGATATCCGTGAAGTCAAGATCCTTGGATTCCTCATGGATCTTCTCTAAAGCTTCATCTACGCCTATCCTACCAAAAGCTGCTTCGGGTAGATACTTCTGCAAGATATCCAGGTACTTTTCCAGATCTTTGAAGAGTGGAATCGGTTTTGAGGCGTTGGCAATGGAAAGGATCGTTGGCATCTCATTCTGAAACCAGGTGATCCCTTTTCCATAGAAATCTTTTATGACTGGCAATTTTCCATAGTGGTTAAAACTCCATTGCTGGAAGTAGCGAGAGAATATCTGTTCACGGATGAATTGCTTTGCTAATTTTTTCTTGGGAGAAACTTTGGGGATCCATACCGAGTGAGTCCAGATGATGCTACCATTCTTCTTTGCACCTGGCCATCCTATATAAGCAATGTCGGATTCGTTGCCAGTGATGCTGACTAACTCCATAATATGCCCCTGGGCAGCGTAGAAAGATCCTGCGGCGCCGGTTTTCCACTTGGAATATCCAGCATCATCTGTAATAGTCCAGGT
>WFSK01000181.1 GCA_015486095.1 Thermotogae bacterium | reverse complement strand
GTATGATAAGAGAAGCAAGGGAATTGGCGAAGATAGCCCCCAATGTAACGATCAAGATTCCAATGACACCGGGTGGTATAGCAGCTACGAAGCGCCTGAGTAAAGAAGGCATCAAGGTAAATGTCACATTGGTATTCAGTTCAAATCAGGCATTGTTGGCAGCAAAGGCTGGTGCAACCTTTGTCAGCCCATTCATAGGGAGAATGGATGATAATGGAGATGATGGAATAAGGATGTTGTCGGAGATACGACAGATATATAACAATTATGGATTCAGAACCGAGATAATAGCCGCAAGTATAAGGCATCCAAAGCACGTGATTCAGGTGGCACTCATAGGTGCAGATATAGCCACTATGCCTTTCAAAGTCCTGGAAAAATGTTTTCTCCACCCCATGACTGATAAGGGATTGGAGAGATTTTTGAAAGATTGGGATAGTGTGAAGGCTCTCGTAGATGATAGATAACGTGTACAGAGGTGATCTCAAATGAAGTACATTTTTATATTGCTATTCCTGATATCCTTTTTATCTTCAGTTATAGCAGAGGGAGGCACGTTGATCATTTATGACAACGGAACTGCCCTTTTTCAAGATTCTTTAAGACTCGATAATCCCACAACTCGTATCCGAATTCCTGCGCCGATGTCTGTTGTCCCAAACAGTTTATCCTTTCTTGCAACAGAGATCTCACTGAAGGAATACACGTTTCATCCAATGGAAAAGATAACCGAAGATGAGATCTTGAAGAGAAGCCTGGGCAAAGTGATACACATCCTACAATCCAATGGTACATATATCTCTGGAACTTTACTCGCAATAGAGGGAAGCGATCTCATAATACGGAGTGGAGTGTCGGTTTACATCTTGCCTCGAAACTCCTTTTACGTTAATATTCCTGAAATTTCTAGTGTAGATCAAAACACATACTTCGATGTGAAATTGAGAAAGCCGATAGAACTCCTTCCATACATCTATCAAGTGAAGGGAATATCCTGGCGAGTTCTATACACTCTGCATGTGCTGAATGGAAATAGGGGAATCCTGTCTGCCAAGTGTTCTATGGATAACGAGACGGATAAAACACTTGAAGATATCAATTGTATTCTGTTCTCGGGAAGGATATATACTACTGAAAACATGGGTTATCGCCCATCTGCGAAAAGGGGAGTAAAGCTCATGGCGGAAGGCGCTCTTATTCCATCTCCCAAAGGCGTTGGAGGATATTATATATATCCGTTGAAAGAAAGGATAACACTTCCTTCGAACAAAAGGATATACCATGAATTCTTGTCTCCTCGAATGATTGAACTCACGAAAAAATATACCTTCGACTTCGAATGGGGTTACGGTACCAGTACTTTTATCAATGCGGATATGATGTACATCATACATAACGATGAAAGATCAAGACTATATCTACCTTTTCCAAAGGGACAATTCAGGATATATAAAGATATGAACAACACCGATATACTTCTGGGAGAGGTCAACATAGATGATACTTCCCGAGGGGAAGATGTGAAGTTGAAGTACGGTAAGGCATACGATATCTTAGCAAAAAAAGTAATAAAGGAGAAGAGAAAACTTTCCAAGAATCACTATTTAGAAACCATAGCTTTTGTCGTTAAGAATAATTCAAATGAAAAAGTCGTTGTTGAGATCCACGATAGGATACCATCAATCGCGAATATAACATATGTATCGAATGATGTAAGATATGAACACCCAGCTGCAGGAGAATGTGTATTCTTTATTCCCTTAGAAAAGAAAGAAGAGTTTTCTTTCACATATGGAGTGGATTTTGCGTACTGATATACAAGAGGTGTTTGTGGATGAGAGTACTCGGCCTCATCTTAGCGGGAGGAAGAGGGGATAGATTAGAAGCACTGACTGCCAAGCGAACGATAGCAGCAATGCCTGTTGGTGGAAAATTCAGGGCAATAGATTTCGTCTTGAGTAACATGGTGAACAGCGGGATAGAAACGGTGGGGATCATAACTCAATTCAACCCCCGTTCTCTTGCAGACCACCTCGGCTCTGGGAAAGAATGGGGATTGGATAGAAAGGAAGGAGGTCTTTTCATCTTACAACCTTACATTACGGATACCCGAAAGTCCTGGTACAAAGGTACAGCAGATGCGATCTATCAGAACTTAACCATCTTGAAACGTTCGAACACATCTCATTGTCTTATCGCTTCAGGAGAGCATGTATATAGAATGGATTACGAACCCCTCTTCAGGTTCCATAGGGAAAAGAGAGCAAATATAACCATAGTGTGTAAGAGGATGAAGGATGCAATGGATTTACATAGATTCGGCGTTATAGAGACGGATGAGGATGGAAGAATAATCGGTTTTGAGGAAAAGCCGAGATTACCGAAGACGAATCTCGCCTCTTTAGGAATATATTTTATCGAAAAGAATCTTCTGATATCGTTATTAAGCGAGGCGATATCGATGGATGGATATGACCTGGTCAGAAATATCATACTTCCTCACCTATCCGATCTGAGGATCTATGCCTATGAATTCGATGGCTTTTGGGAAAACATAAATACAGTAAAATCCTATTACAGGGTGAACATGGAAATGTTAAAACCTGATATAAGATATGAATTGTTTGGGGATGCTGGAGTCTATACCAAGTTCAAAGACCTACCTCCCGTTAAGTTCGTAGGAGAACCTATGGCAGAAAATTCCATAATAGCAGAAGGAAGTATCATTGCAGGAAAGGTTAAGAACTCGATCATATTCAGGTCAGTCGATATAAAACCCGGTGCATACGTAGAGAATTCTGTAATTATGGAAGGAAGTAGAATAGAGAAAAGGGCGAAGGTAATAAACGCTATAATCGATAAGAATTGTATCATAACGGAGAAGACTACTCTGTACGGTACGGAGTATAAACCAGCGATCGTGGGAAAGAGTACCGTCGTAACACAATGATGAATTACATAAGGTAGGGATAGAAAAGATATGGAACTAATGCCTTTGAAGTTTAAAGCGAATGTTTTAAAAAAGTTTATAGATGAAGGTTTGGTTTATGTGAAACTGGATCGAACGTATTTTTATCCAGATGGAGCAGGAGGGCAATTGGGAGATAGAGGAACCATAGATGGCAAGCGAGTTCTCGGTATTCTCAAACGAAATAATGAAATTCTTCACATTTTAGGAGAGAATATAGAAAACAATGAGGTGATGTGTGAGATAGATGCAAAAAGGAGATTCGATATATCACAACAGCATACCGGACAACACATATTGAGTGCAGTCTTTCAAAATGACTTCAACGCTCGTACCATATCTTTTCATATGGGTGAAGAATATTCTACCATAGATCTAGACACGATATACCTAACAAAGGAAATGGTAGAAGAAGTAGAAAGGAAGTGCCTTAAGCATATAATCGAAGCGAAAGATATCAAGGTGTATTTCAT
>WFSK01000180.1 GCA_015486095.1 Thermotogae bacterium | reverse complement strand
CTTATCAACTTCACATCTCCGTACAGTGGAGAACGATATAGATTCTTTCTTATTATTTCATGCGTGGTTTCGTTGGTCCGGGTTAGATAACAAGGATAATCCGGAGGAAGCACCTTGGGGGTACTCGTATAAGAAAAGGCTAAGGGTTCATCGGATGTCATCTGTTTTTGCAAGCCAGAGAAATCTATCGTCTTCCCATCCACACGGGATGGGGTACCCGTCTTGAATCTTTTCAATCTCAAACCCAAAGCGGATAGAGAAAGAGATAATCGATTTGAAGGAATCTGGCCTAATCTTCCTCCTTCCAAGGTCCTTGAACCTATGAACAGTTTCCCTCGCAGAAAGGTCCCCGTAGTGATCACAATGGCCCTAGCCGAGTAAAACACACCGAGGTTATCCAGAACTCCTTTTATCTTATTGTCTTCCACCACAACATCCGTTATCGTACGCTGTCGCAAATAAAGATTTGGTTGTTTTTCGAGACGAAGTTTCATCTTCTTACTGTATTCTACCTTATCTGCTTGGGCTCTAAGAACATGCATTGCCAACCCTTTCTTTGTGTTTAGTATCCTTACATTTATCATGGTATCGTCTATATTCTTTCCCATCTCTCCTCCAAGTGCATCCACCTCCCTTGCCAGATGTCCCTTGGCAGGTCCTCCTATGGAGGGATTACAAGGCATCCATGCAACCGCATCCAGGTTTATATCGAACAGAGCAGTTTTGAAACCAAGACGTGCAGTAGCAAAAGCGGCTTCGCTACCTGCATGTCCTGCACCTATTACTATGACATCGTAGTTGTATTCATCATCGACTTTCATGTCTTTTGAATCTCCGTAGCAAAAGAATGGGTTTCTTTCCACAGGTGGACAGCGAGATAAATAAATGGGGTATCTAAGGCAGCGATTATGAGTTTGAATAGATAAGTAGTCAGTAGTATTTGCCAGAAGACATTCATGGAAAAGACACCCAAGAATGCTATCGTGCAGAAGACGATAGAATCTATACCCTGGCTTACCATAGTAGAAAAGTTATTGCGCATCCATAAGAAATGACCTTTCGTCTTGTGTTTCCACATGTGGAAGGCCCAAACGTCATGAGATTGAGAAATGATATATGCGATCAAACTCGCAACGGCAATTCTGGGTACTAATCCGAATAACACCTTCATGTGAGGATCGGCAAAATCTGCCTTTGCAGGAGTAAACCATAATGCGAATTGCATCGTCACAACCATGAACAGAAGGCTATAGAACCCGATGAAGACACCCTTTTGTGCCTCTTTTTTACCGTAGATCTCACTCAATATATCCGTTGCAAAGAAGGTACTCCCGTAGAGGATATTTCCCAATGTGGCGGTTAAACCGAATAGTGTAACCGTTTTGAGAACCTGTATGTTACAAAGAATAGAGTTTATGGCTATCAAAGCGAATAAACCCTCACGTTTAAAAACACGAAAAACAAAAACTGCCAGGCTCAGATCGACAAAGATAAATGTAAACCAAAGCAACTCATTATATCCAAAATGCATGATATCACCTCTCAATTGATAAATCATATCATTATTTTATCAAATGACTATTTAATATTCTAACACACTCCCTTTTCGATAAGGATCTATGTTAGATAATGAGGTGTAAACAGGTAAAATCTATCGTTATTCCAGGACAAATGTGAGCGTACCCTATACTCCATTCGGTTGGTTTTGCATCGGATCGCATTGAGTGTTCGGTAGAGGACATATCTTGTGTGCATCGTTGATGTGAACGAACATGCTGCTCGCTTCCGTCGGTAGCATATTGGTCAGCATCGGGCATTCTTCCTTGAATGCCGATGCACTCAAAACATCCTGTTTCTCGCCAATATGCTACCTTCCTCCAGCTTCGCAACCGTTCACAGCACTCGCACATCAAGATATGTTCCCCTACCTCATTTGCTATATAAGTCTCAAAGCAGCCTCTCAACAACGATTTGCTGGAAAAAATAGTGGAAGCGAGCAACATCTTCACTTACATAACGACGCACATCGAGATATACCTCCTACCGTCTTGCTTAGATTTTCATCACCACATCTTGACATAGGGCCTTCGTGATCTTACAAAGAAATCCATTCATATGATATAATTTTTAATACATATTACGAAATTGGGATGGTTCGTGTTGAGAAAAGAGATAAGGTTTACAATCCTATTTTTATTCTTGCTTACATCACTTATTCTAAGTGCAAGAAAGATCATCGTTGTTGCTGGTGATAAAGCATTCCCTCCTTTTGAATTCGTGAATGAAAATGGAGATTTTGTTGGCTACAACGTGGATGTAATAAATGCCTTAGCGAAGAAACTCGATTGGAAAGTCATTTTTAAACCGATGGTATGGGTAGATGCAAAGAAAGCATTGAAAGAAGGAAAGGTAGACATTATAGAAGGAATGGCATATTCGAAGGAAAGAGCGAAGATATATGCCTTTTCGAGGCCCATATTGGTAAACTCCCACGGTATATTTGTAAAAACTGATGTTGTGGGTGTGGATTCAATAGCGGATCTAAGGGGATATCGAGTGGCTGTCCAAAAAGGGGATATAATGGAAGAATTTTTGAAAAACAGTGGGGTTGTATTGGTAGAAGTCTCGAACCAGAAACAAGCCCTTATAAAATTGCAGAGAGATGAGGTTATTGCTTATATAGGTAATAATTGGCTGTTTTCTTATGTGTTGAAAGAGTTAGGAATCGATGATATCAAACGTGTCGGTTCTCCTATGTATCCCACGAATTATTGTATAGCTGTTAGGCGAGGAGATACCGAACTCCTTGCACGAATAAATCAAGGTTTAGAGGAATTAGAAAAAGATGGAACACTTAAGCGTCTCAAGGAGAAATGGTTTACAAGAGAGAGAAAGAAATACATTTCACCTTTACTGTTATGGACTGCAGTAATAGTATTTGTTGTCTTTTTAAT
>WFSK01000179.1 GCA_015486095.1 Thermotogae bacterium | reverse complement strand
TACTCATAGAGGATGGCAAGATCCTTTTGAATGATAAACCGTTCTATACGATAGGTGTCCTCGATCAGGCATTTTATCTGGAAACTTTCTACACAGAACCCGATAAGGAAACTCTTATAAGGGAATTTGAATTGGCCAAGAAGATGGGTATAAACACGTTGAGGTGCCACGTGAAGATACCCTCGGATACATATCTCGAGGCAGCAGATGAGGTTGGACTGTTGATCTGGATAGACCTTCCCTATGCCAACAGGATGATTGCCAAAAGCAAAAGGGCAAATCGAATGCTTGCAAGGGATGTGCTGAAGAGGTTTGCCAACCACCCTTCTTTCGTTATCTTGAGTTTGATAAATGAAGGATGGGGCTTATCCCTGGCCGAAAGTGTGGAGGATAGAGCATGGCTGCAGGAAAGTTATTCGCTTGCCAAAAAGATGGATCCATCTCGATTGATCGTGGACAACTCTCCCTGCCAGGGTAACTTTCACATGAGATCGGATATAGACGATTGGCATCTGTACTACGCATATCCAGAGCATGTCGAACGTTGGAAGGCGTCTTTAGATTCATTTGTCAGTGGAGAGTTGAAAACATTCTGGAATGTGGCTAACGAAAAGGCACGACCGAAGATCGTATCTGAGTTCGGTCTGTGGGGTATTCCGAACTCAAATGGAGATGAAGAATGGATGAAGTCAACACCATTCGGTCTTAAAGGGCTTAGTCCGGGAGGAATCGAGGAGAGATTCAAACGATTTCATCTCGATGAATTCTACCCCTCACTTGAAAAATTGTGTAAGGTGACGCAGATGCAAGAGCTCTACGGATTGAAATACCAGATCGAAGAGCTCAGGAAGAGGGATGTGATCCAGGGTTACATTATAACTGAATGCACGGATATCCTGTGGGAGGCGAATGGACTACTCGATTTCCACAGAAGACCGAAAGTATTTTACCCTCTTCTTAAGGATATCAACAACCCCATAGCCATTTTGATCGATCCTCCGATCACAGAACTGATAACGAATGAGGTGAAGAGGATATCTATTGTGATATCGAATAAGACATCCTCTGTTCTTTCGGATGTAAGATTGAGGTACGGATTTGAAAATATAGGTTTCAAGATCGAGAACATAGAAAGAATAGAGGCATTTTCAAATTATATCTTGGAAAACGTGTATATAAATCCTCCATATACGGAGATCAACGCCGATCATCGATTCACCCTGGAATTGAGAAGGGGGAATGAACTGCTGACCAAGAATGCGTATACTATGCGTGTATACATGCCTTCTCCATTGCCCGATGACCTGGCGATCACGGATGATCCAAGCCATTTACAGGATATTGCCTCTAATAGAGTTTTACTCTGCATAACAAAAGAACCCGAAGATAAAGAATTTTTGAGAGAAATGGGAATAGATGTGATAAAAGAAGATAAGAACGTTTCTACGTTACCATTCGCCCCATGGAAAGGAGATTGGATGAGTACCTTCATCTACTACGATAGAGATAGGTTTAGAAATAGTTTGGGAAATGATTATGCAGGCATACATCTCAAGCCCTTTTTTACAGATCTCCTCATAGATATCGAAAAGCCCGAATTATTCGGATCCATCATAATAGGTAAATTCGTTGGGTGGATATACGATGTTGCTGCACTGGCGTTGAAGGTAAAATATAAAGGGAAGGATATAATAGTGACCACTCTTGACCTTATGAAGAGTGATATACTTAGAGATAACGTGATCAAGGATATCGTATGGGACAGAAAAGGGGTGAGATGATGAAATTTAGAAAACTTGGAAGATCCGATTTAGAGGTATCCGTGATCGGTTACGGTGGCTGGGAGATCGGTGGCGTCGATTGGAAGGTGTCGAGCAACGAAGAGAGCATCAGGGCCGTTAGAACTGCCTTCGAACGCGGAGTGAATTTCTTCGATACGGCACCGGTTTATGGATTTGGAAGATCGGAGGAGATAGTTGCCGATGCCCTATCCGATGTGCGCGATGAAGTGATCATCGCAACGAAGGTGGGATTGATCTGGGATGATGCCAAACGTGTCAAAAGGTGTTTGAAGAAGGAAAGTGTCCTTCGTGAGATAGACGACAGTCTCAGGCGATTAAAAACCGATCATATAGACCTTTATCAGATCCATTGGCCCGATCCTGAAACTCCTTTGGAAGAAACGGCTGAGGCCCTTCAACGGATCCTCGAGCAAGGGAAGGCAAGGCACATAGGTGTTTCGAACTTCGATATAGAGCAAATGGAAGAGATATCGAAGTAC
>WFSK01000178.1 GCA_015486095.1 Thermotogae bacterium | reverse complement strand
GTGGATATTCAAGAAGTCAAAAGAAGAGTGGATGAATATGCTCGCCAGATCTGTATATAGATCGGCAGGGAATCGATGATGAATATTTAGAATAATCAAGAGAGGAAAGGCAATTTTATCTGAGAGAAAGGAATGTTTGATCACATATGCGAGAAGAGAAACAGTTAAAACTGACAGAGAGAGAAGTACAGTCTTTATTTATACTCATAGTGATATTATCGGTGACGGCTATAACTTTGATGGGAGTCACCATTTATCTGTACTTTAGGGCGAAAGATTATAAACACGAGATAACCAAGTTGTATGCCACTCTTCCTCAAAAGCCTCCTGGAGGAGTGAACGATCTATCTGCAATTCCACTCACTGGTGTTGGAGAGGAAGGTCTAAAGCCTTTGCCTCCTTTTCCCGTTGAAGAAACGAATATCGCTTCTTCCTCTACTCCTTCCACAGCGATGGCAAGTGCTGAAACACCATCCACTGTTATATCCAGAGTAACGGAGTCTACGATTTCATCTAAACCCACACCGATAAGTGCGACACCAGTTGAGTTACATAAAGAAGTGGTGACTAAGGTTTCTACGACTCTCCATAAAGAGGGCGTAAAACCCAGACATGTTGTGAAGAAAAAGGTTCCTTTAAAGGTATTTACGAAGGAAGAAGTGTATAGAACTGCTTCTCTATCTTACAAACTCCATACACCCATTTACAGGATAAGTGGCACTTATACCCTCGATAAGATAGGGGAGGTTACCCCCGATCTCTCGTCGTATCTGGTGTATCCCATCTCAGAAGGGGTATATAGACTGTATTACATAGGTGATAAGGCACCTCCAGTGAATTCAAAGCGATTACTCTACGTGTACTCTATACAATTGATCAGTTCTACGAAGAGGAAAGGTATATTCGAGATAGCACGTAGATTAAGGGATAGGGGATTTCCAGTCTTCGTTTACGACTATTATTCGGGTAATTCTGGTAAGACTGAATTGTATGGCATAGAACTCGGAGTATTCGAGAATTTACGAGATGCCCAAGAGCTTTCTACACATTTGACGAATGATGTACTTTCGATCTTGAGAAAAGAAGTGGGTAATTCAGTTAATAACAGGTATCCCAAGATGATAAGGTAGCTATGTTGAATGTAAATCAACGCCTCATTCTTATTACCATACTCATCGCCTTTGTAATTGGAGGAATAGTATACCTTTACGAACACGATAAGGGTAGGAAAGTCGAGTCTATCAAGGTCCTATCTAATCAGAATACAAGATTTCCAGTGGACCTTAACAACGCATCTGCAAAGGAACTTACGGCGATCCCTGGTATTGGGGTAGTCAAGGCAAATGCTATAGTAGAATATAGAAAGAAGATCGGCATGTTCACTTCGATCTCACAGTTGAAGGAGGTAAAGGGTATAGGACCGACGACTGTCGAGAAGATCTCGAAATATCTTAAGATAGATAAACCACATCTTACGGGAAAGATAGTGGAGTCGATCTCCGACTCTGAGAGAAATAAGATCGACATAAATACGGCGGGTGTAGATGAATTGATGAAGATAAAATATATAGGTCCTAAGAAGGCAAAGGCTATCGTTGAATATAGAGAGAAGAATGGACCGTTCAGATCGATAAGAGATATAATGAAGGTCGATGGGATAGGTCCCAAGACGTTTGAAAGGATAAAAGAGAATATAGAAGTCAATTGAAACGGAGATGATCTGGATTGAAGAAGATTTCGATCGCCTTTTATTGGCACATGCATCAACCTTCTTATAAAGACATGAGAAGTGGAGAATTAACGGCTCCTTGGGTTAGATTGCATGCGATAAAAGATTATTACGATATGATGGATATCCTGAATTCATATCCTTCCTTAAAGCAAACGTTTAATGTTACACCTGTCCTCTTAGAACAATTGTTAGAATACGCGAATAAGGGCTTGCAGACCTCTGAGGTTTTATTGCAAACTGCGTTGAAACCCATAAATGAGATGGATGATTCCGATAAGTTGAAGTTGTTGGATGAGATGTTTCTCGGGAATTACCATACGATGATAAAACCCTATAAGAGATACAACGAACTCTGGAACAAGAAGGAATTCTTGAGGAGAGAGGAAGGAAAGTTGGCGGGAAACGTGCACAGATTCAGCGAGCAGGAGATCCTGGACCTGATATGTCTCCATGAACTTGTCTGGTTCGATCCGGATTTCAGGACGGATCCTTTCTTAAAGTCTATGTTCGATAAAGGTGGGAATTTTACGGAGGAAGACAAGAGAAGGATATTCGAAAAGGAGTTCGAGATTATTCGAAAGATAGTGCCGCTGTACAAAGAAATGGCAGAAAAGGGAAAGGTGGAATTGACCACTACGCCCTTCTTTCATCCCATTCTACCACTCCTCTGTGACACGAACCTGGCTCGCGTAGCCTCCCCCGACCTGCCACTTCCAAAACGTAGGTTCTCTCATAGAGAAGATGCAGAGGCACAGGTGAAGATGGCTCTCGATTATTTCGAATCCATCTTTGGATTCAGACCAAAGGGGATGTGGCCTTCGGAGGGCTCTGTGGGAGAAGTGGTCGTTCCCATATTCGCTTCCAATGGAGTGAAATGGATCGCATCGGATGAAGAGATACTGTCCAAATCACTTGGTATAAAAGATGGGAAAGATAGGGCACACATATACGAACCATACGTCGTGAAGAGTGATAAAGGAAACGTCGAGATGATCTTCCGTGATCATATCCTTTCAGACCTCATAGGTTTCAGCTATAAATATTTAGAAGCCGAAACCGCTGCAAAGGATTTTTTGAAAAGAGTACACGATATAAAAGAAAGGTTATCGGATAAAGAACATGCCTTGATAAGTGTTATATTGGATGGTGAAAACGCATGGCAGGACTATCCAAACGATGGTAAGGATTTCTTAAATGCCCTCTATACCGCTATTGAAGACGATGATGAAGTGGAAACCGTTACGGTGAACGAATATCTCGATAGATACCCACCGACGAAGGAGATCCATCATCTCTTTACAGGCTCATGGATATTCCATAACCTCGAGACTTGGATAGGAGAAGAGGAGGAGAACGATGCATGGGATCTTCTAGGAAAGGCAAGGGATGAACTGGAAAGGGTACAAAGAGAGGGAAAGATATCGGAGGAAAACCTGAGGATGGCATGGAAGGAGATGTATGCGGCAGAGGGAAGCGATTGGTTCTGGTGGTTTGGAGATGACCAGGATTCCGGCAGAGATTGGGAATACGATGAAGAGTTCAGGCGGCACCTCATGAACGTCTATTATTATTTAGGAGAAACTATACCTCTTGAACTATACAAACCTATAATAAGGGTAGGAAAAGTATTGATGCACAAGCAACCGAGAGGATTATTCGATATAATTGTGGATGGCGAAGAGACGAATTACTTCGAGTGGTTGGACGCAGGTGTCTACGACCTTGCCGCACAAAGTGGAGATGTTATGAAGCAAGTCAGCGGGAAACTCGACAAGATGTATTACGGATTCGATAGTAAGATCTCATTCTTGAACCTGAGAATAGACCTCGATAAAGAATTCTTCAAAAAAGAGGGAAAAGGTATACGCATCTTGTTAAACGTTAAGGGCGAAGATTTTATGGTGGATTACACGCCTTCAAAGGGGTGTAAGTTCATCAGAGCAGATGGCAGCAATGTAGAGATCGAAGGGAGATATACCAATCTATTCGAGACACGGATCCCTCTATCTGAGATAGATGTGAAGCCAGATGATACGATAACTGTAGTAGTGGTATTGGTAGAGAATGAGGTGGAGATCGAACGAAGACCGGAAGGTGGATTCCTGGATATAAAGGTCCCCACCCGGCATCTCGAGGAGATCATGTGGATAGTTTGAATGTGCTATTCTTTTACCAGTCTAAAGGGCTCCCATCGGATCGGCCTAATTTCCCATCGGCTATAATGGTATTTGTTATTCCAATCCTTATAGGTACCATCGAGATCTTTCCATACCTCATATCAGCGGGTATAAAGTTTATCACCCTTATTCGACT
>WFSK01000177.1 GCA_015486095.1 Thermotogae bacterium | reverse complement strand
GCATTCTTTTTATTATTACCAATATTATCTGGTTTTCAGCACGTCATATTGGATCATTTTTCTGCTGGAAATATTCATTTTGACTTCTTTTTAGGATATTTTATCTTATTCATGACTCTGAATAAAGGTGATGTAAGAATAAGATTGCCTTTTGCTCTTTTGGGGGGTCTGATAGAAGATGTAGCCACCAATGCCTTGTTAGGAACGAGCGTTATTGTATTCTTGCTACTCGACAGATTCATATATCTGATGACTCGATTCTTTTACAATCGCGAGTATTACGTATATTTTACGATATTCTTTTCTTACTTACTCTATTATTTCTGGAAATACCTTATGAAATTACTCGTGATGCCAATGGATATAAATATAACAGCGATAGTGTTAACCATTGCAAACTCTGCCTTATGCTCCCTGATCTACTACCCGATCTTTCTATTGGCGATGAGAAAAGGGGCTAAAGAAGAATGATCTCTCGTATTTGGGCACTGATCTTCATAACCGTTGTATTGGTAATCGTTTTAATAGGACGCCTGATGAGCTTACAAGTCATAAGAGGCGATTATTACAGAAGTTTAGTGGATAGATTTCGTTATGAAAAAGTGAGAATAGAATCTTCGAGGGGAAGAATATACGATGATAAAGGGATCTTGCTCGCCTGGAATGTACCTGCTTATTACCTTCGTATAAACATGAGAAAACTTTATAGCATGGGTAAACTTGAACGTAGAGATGTTATAGAAAAGATATCAAAAATGAGTGATATAAAAGTGGATGATTTGAGAGACCTACTCTCAAGGGTCCCTAAAAGTACGGATTACGTGATTTACAGGAAAAAGGAACTCACTAAAGATATCGCATTGAACATTATGGAATGGAATAATCCTGCTTTTGGTATCTCCATATTAGATAAGAGAAAATATTACCCCAATTCCAGTATCTCACTTGTTATTGGACATGTTGGAGAGATAGATACAGAAGAGTTGAAGAAATATTCTAAACAAGGATATAGAATATTCGATCTGATTGGGAAAAATGGTTTAGAGAAAGAATATGAGTCGTACCTTCGTGGCAGACCTGGGGAAATCATCATAAAAAGAGATGTATTTGGAAACATCATAGAGAAAACGGTAACCGCATCACCCATAAATGGCGATGACCTCCATTTGAATATAGATATAAAGATGCAGGATTATGCCCAATCTCTTCTCCAATCCACAGGTAAAAATGGTGTTGTAATAGTAGAAGATGTGAAAAGTGGTAAGATCCTATCTCTCGTTTCTATACCCTATGTCGACAGTAATATGTTCATCAAGGGGATAGATCAAAGAACCTGGGAGAAGATATCTCAAGATCCATCTAAACCTCTTCAAAACAGAGCAATCCAGATCACATACCCACCGGGTTCTGTTATAAAGCCATTCATAGCACTTGCAGGGCTCGAAAGCGGCACATTGACTCCTGAGGCAACCATATTCTGCGATGGCTATTTCCGCTACAGAAATTCTAAAGGGAAAGTGGTGAAGACTTACAAGGATTGGTTATTAATAGGCCATGGTGTAACGAATCTTATAAAAGCTCTTGCTGTGTCTTGCAACGTTTATTTCTATCAGGCAGGTTTGAAAATAGGTATAAACAATCTTGTGGCTATGGAAAAAAAGATGGGATTAACCAAAAAGACTGGAATAGACCTCCCTGGAGAAATTAATGGATTTTTTCCTACCCCAAATTGGAAACTCAAGAATACAGGGGATATCTGGTATCCGGGTGATACCATATCTCTATCCATAGGACAGGGCTATATATCTTTAACCCCAATTGAAATACTCCGTATGATGGATATCATAGCTAATAACGGCTTGATCTATAAACCACAGGTAGTTAGTTACATAACGGATCCCGAAGGAAGATTGGTAAAATTCTTCTATCCAATACTTTCTCGACAAGTACTCTTAAAACCAAGATCTCTCGATATAGTTCACCTGGGTTTGAGAGAAGTTATAGATAGAAGTGGTGACATAAGGAATAGGGGTACAGCTTACGAAGCGTTTGCTGGATGTAAGATCCCAGTGGCAGGAAAGACGGGTTCGGCTGAATTCAGGAAAGACATGCCAACCCATGCATGGTTTGCTTGTTATGCCCCTATTGTAAATCCTAAGATAAGTATTTTGGTACTCGTTGAAAAGGGTAAAGAAGGAGGAAAAACTGCTGCCCCCATAGCACGCAAGTTGATCGAATACTATTTCGGGGGTGAACGAAATGGAACGAGTTAAGATAAAGATGTCGTTAAAAGGGATTGAGATAATTGTTATGCCTTTCAATAAGGTAAAAGAGGTACTCGATGCCCTGAACGAAAAGTTATCTATCCAGCCTGAATTATTTAAGGGTCAAAGAGTAAAGTTAAATATAATAGATGGAGTATCCCATACGAAGACTATTTCCAGCATTGTCCGCACATTGGAATCGAAAGATATTGTTGTAGACGAAGTAACCTTATTGAAAGAAGAAAGAAAAGAAATTGAGCAAAAGGTGAATATCGAAGCACCTGCTCCTATATGGATCCACTCCAATAGAACGCTTAGTTCCTTGTGTATCAAAAGAACTGTGAGATCCGGACAACTCATCAGTTATGAGGGCAATATAACGATTGTGGGGAATATAAATAAAGGAGCACAGGTAATAAGTGGGGGTAATATAGTGGTGATAGGTGCGATACACGGAAGTGTGTTGGCTGGTGCCGTCACTCACGATGATGCGATGATCTTTGGAATAAATATTTCACCAACATTTCTTAAGATAGGAAACCATGTATTAAAAAATTTTTTGGATAAAGATAGGATTATACGTCCAGAACTCGCTCTTGTAGAAAACGGTGAAGTGCGTATAGTGGACTATTCTTCATTGAGTGAATAAAATGTTCCAAGTCCATCGGAAAGTATGCCCGGGGGGACTTGAACCCCCAATCTACAGATCCGCAATCTGTCGCTTTATCCATTAAGCCACGGGCACAGATTGGCGGAGAGAGAGGGGTTCGAACCCTCGATGAGATATAACATCTCATACTTGCTTAGCAGGCAAGCGCCTTCAGCCACTCGGCCATCTCTCCCAACTATATTTTATCATGAACTACCATTATGTCAACATACTTATTTCTGAGGACTGCATCAAGCGCTCGGTAGAAAGCATATCTCGATGTGCATTGTTAGTGTAAGTGATGATGTTGCTCGACTCAGGGGTATCACGTCGGACTGTGACGAGCGTCCTTCCTGCACGCCGTCACATTCGAAACCTCCTGTTTCTCACCAACGTGATACCTTCCTTCGTCTTCACAACCACTTACAACACTCGCACGCCGAGATATCCCTCCTACCTCATAGAGTTTGCTGTGGTATCTCGATGTGCGTCGTCAATGTAAGTGAAGACGTTGTTCGACCCCACTATTTCTTTTTCAGCAATCCGCTATCGTTGTTGAGAGGCTGTTGTGAAAGTGCATGTGATGATGAGGTTGAGTTTTGCAGTGTAGTAACCATATTATGAGTGTGTGATCTGTGAAGGGTGTTGCAAGGCATAGCGAAGTGAATGAAGACTTATCGCTGGTGAATAACAGGATGTTATGAATGTGGCGGCGTTTAAGGAAGAACGCTCGCCACTGACCAGCGGAAAGTCGAGTGAACGAGCG
>WFSK01000176.1 GCA_015486095.1 Thermotogae bacterium | reverse complement strand
TCGTATCGTTCTCCAACCATGTCTTCAACTTAAAGTGTTCTTCAACCATCTTTTTTAAAGGAATATCCTTCAACTTCAATTTTGGATTATAACGAATCACACCTTTTACATAGTCGATAATTCCCGATGAAATGATCGAAATCCCAACACATCTCTTCAAATTATGATACACACTTAAGAATCGTTCAATTAAGTTCAAGAGGTAAGTGATCAGAGGTTGGCCAGTAAGATTGGTGACCGAAAAAACCTCTTTTCTTCGAACTTTTGCGTCCAAATTCATCTCAGTAATCTTAATAGAGGATTTAGTGATCGAAACACCGATAATGAACTGACTATCTGGAAAAAAACGAATGAGGGTTGGTTTTCTCCCGCCCCTTGATGCTCCTTTTTCGGCCTCACATACCAATTTATCTCGGAGTAATTTCCTTACAGCCGATGTTACTGTTGTAGGACTTATCTTGAGCCTTTCGGCTATTTCACTACGAGAGATAGGACCATAGTTGCGTATAGTATTGAGGATTATAAAACGATTTAACTTTTGCATTAGCTTAGAATTCCCAGTTTTCTTCATACATTTCCTTCCACTCATAACTTACTTTTGTCAGTGACTTTACTAAGTTATATTAATTGTATAAAAATTCATTAGCATTGTCAAGTAATCGGTCACGCTGGCCTGTGTAAAATATATGAGGTGTACGATATCAAGAAGATGATGAAGAAAGGAAAAGGAAGTAAAGACCATTTGAGGATTGCATATGCTTGAAATTCATGCCACACTATTTTACACAAGTGTTGGAGAATTCCTGGGGTAATTCGCTATAGCTTTATGATATAATAATTTACAAACATCCTTTGAATTGGAGTGAGGATAAGGTGGAAGAGAGCGAATTCGAAGTAGTTTACGTTGCTGAGAATAAGATCATAGCTGAGATGTTGAAAGATCTGCTCGAGAAAGAAGACATACTATCTTTTTTAAAGGGAAGTACTATCCCCTATACTGATAGTGTTATTATGGGTTCGATCGGAGCAACGGAGATCAGAGTAAGGAAAGAAGATGCCGATAGAGCGCGTGAGATAATAGACGCTTTTATGAGAGGGGAGAGTGAGGATGGAGATGAAAGAGGAACATATGGTGATGAATAGAACGCCACTTTATGAAGAACATATTAGGTTAAAAGGGAAAATGGTGAATTTCGCTGGTTGGGAAATGCCGTTGCAATATAGCCACGTAAGTGATGAAGTCATGGCGGTAAGGAATAGCGCTGGTGTCTTCGATGTCAGCCATATGGGAGAAATATATGTTGAGGGCACCGATGCCATTGAGTTCGTTGATCTTCTGGTTACGAATGATGTTAGAAAGCTGAAGAATAAGCAGATCTGCTATACTCCCATGTGCTACGAAAATGGAACTATAGTTGATGATCTTCTCGTCTACAGATTCAGTGAACGTAAGCTCATGATGGTGGTCAACGCCTCCAATACAGAGAAAGATTTCGAATGGATAACTTCTAAGGCGAAAGATTTTGATGTGAAGGTATCAAACAGATCCTCGGAGATCGTTCAGATAGCCTTTCAAGGGCCTAAGGCTGAAGAAGTCTTATCCAAGATTTCGCAGATCGCACTTTCCGATATCCGTTATTATCATTTTTTGGAGGGGAGAATAAATGGAATCAGAGCCATAGTGTCGAGGACAGGTTATACAGGTGAAGATGGCTTCGAGATATATTTAGATAAGGAAGCCGCGTTTCCTATGTGGAGAAAGCTGTTGGAAATAGCTAAAAAGGTAAAAGGAGTTCCTTGTGGATTAGCGGCACGGGATATTCTAAGATTCGAATCTTCATATATGCTTTATGGGAACGATATAGATTCGACCACCACCCCCTTGGAGGCGCCCTTGAAGTGGACGGTTAAGTTCGATAAAAAGGACTTTATCGGTAAAAAAGCGCTCGAAAAGCAGGCAAAGGAAGGGACAAAACGTAAATTAATCGGTTTCGAAATGCTCGACAAGAGCATACCTCGCCATGGATGTAAGATCTTTCGAGGAGAAGAAGAGATAGGATACGTTACAAGCGGCAATCATTCTCCTACCCTTAGTAAAGATTTGGGTATGGGATATTTGAAGAGAGATTCCGTGAAAATTGGAACGGATATCGAGGTCGAGATCAGAGGCAAGAGGAAGAAGGCGAAGATAATAAAGCTTCCATTCTATAAAGGTAGTGTGAGATCTCAAGGATGAATTTTTCAGGAGGTGGAAAGAGCATGAAATTCTATACCAAAACTCATGAATGGGTTGAAATCGATGGTAACAAAGCAAAGATGGGAATAACCGATCATGCACAGGATGCTTTAGGGGATGTAGTTTATGTGGATTTACCAGATATAGGGAAAGAAGTAAAAAAGGGAGATGCGGTTATGTCTGTTGAGTCTGTAAAAGCTGCATCTGACGTTTATTCCCCTATATCAGGCAAGGTTGTAGAGGTGAATGAAGTGCTGAGGGATAAGCCGGAACTCATCAATGAAGATGCCGAGGGTAAAGGATGGATTTTGGTTTTAGAGAGTTCAGATGAACCCGATACATCAGATCTGCTAAGCGAGGAAGAATATAAAAAGATGATACAATCTGAAGGATAGGGAGGAAGGGTATTTGAGGGTAATCTTATCGATCTTAAGCCAGAGATTACACTTGATGAAGGTAGGACTTATCGATAAAGCGATCAAAGAAAGAAAAGGTTTAAAGCATCGCATACTCGAGATAGAACAACCGTTAAAAGAGACAAGGGATGAAGACTATTTTAGAGGTATAAAGAAAGAGTTTGAGATAGATCAGGTTATATCTGTTAAAGAGAGAGACACGGCTCCACTCTTAAGCAAGATAATGTTGAGTGCCGAGCCCATCTTAAACGAGCTCAAACCAGATTTCATATTGTTATATGGTTCGGACCTCGCTGCGTTGGCAGTCGCATTGCTGGCGGTACAAAAAAAGATATCGTTGGGACATATCAATGCAGGCTTGAGGAACTTCGATAAATCTTCACCTGGTGAGATCAACACCATTTTAGTAGATCATATGTCACAATTACTTTTCTGCTCGACTGGTACGACAGTTGGCAATCTTGTTAATGAGGGAATAACCTCTGAAATCCGGGTAACGGGAGACCTAACTCTGGAGGTAGTAAAAGCAAAAGAAAGGGAGATCTCCGAAAGAGCGGATGAATTGCTAAAACGATACGCACTTAAACCCAAAGGGTACATATTGGCGGACATAAGATATCGAGATAATCTATCTCCAGAACGGTTGTCGAATATCATAGAGGGATTGGCATCTTCCAACAAGGTGATCGTACTGTTGACCTATGGAAAGTTGAATGAGGTACTTGAAAACAGTGGAATAGATTGTAGCAGGATAAGACGTATAGAAGATAGGACCTATCTCGATGCCTTCGCATTGATATCTAATTCGGAGAAGGTGGTATGTGATTCTGAGAGCGTAGAGCGTGATAGTTATTTGTATAAGAAACCTGTCATAGTCTTGAGGAATACAACGGTTTGGAATGAAGTACTTACCAGAAAATGGATGGTTTTAGTCGATGCAGATGAAATACGCATAAGGGAAGCCATCGTTGGTTTTAATCCATCAGAAAAGGATTATCGAAGTAACCTCTTCGGGATAGGCTTTAAGATCGCTGATAACATTGTGGAGGAAATAAGTAAAAATCTATGAAAGAGGAATTACTAAAGCGGATAGAATCACTTCGTAAAACGGCAGAGGAACTCGAGACGAAGTTAACCGATAGGAGTGTTATAGCCGATAAAAGTAAGTTCGCGGAATATTCGAAAAAATACGATGAGATCAGCGAAATCATTAAGTGTTATGACGAATACAAGAAATGTTTGAACGAACGCTCCGAATTGATGCATATGCTCGAGAATGAAACGGACAAGGAACTAATAGATATGGTGAACGAAGAAATAGAGAAGAACGAGACACACATCACTGAATTGGAAAAGAAACTAACCTCATTACTCTTACCTACGGATCCCAACGATATGAGAGATATAATAGTGGAGATAAGGAGCGGTGCGGGAGGCGAAGAAGCGGCGTTGTTTGCAGCAGATCTTTACAGGATGTATGCAAAATATGGGGAGAATAAGGGATGGAAACTGGAAGTACTTTCCTCTCACCCAACAGAGCTAAACGGATTCAAGGAGATCGTCTTTAAGATGAGTGGCAAAGGTGTATATGGTAGATTAAGATATGAGAGTGGGGTTCATCGGGTTCAAAGAGTTCCTGTAACAGAAGCAGGGGGGCGCATACATACCTCAACGGCTACAGTTGCAATATTACCTATACCTACCGATGTAGATATCGAGATAGAACCAAAGGATGTAAAGGTAGAAACCTTCAGGGCATCTGGTCATGGCGGGCAATACGTTAATAAGACGGATTCTGCAGTAAGGATAACTCATCTACCAACGGGATTAGTTGCAACCTGCCAATCCGAACGTTCTCAGCATCAAAATAAAGAACAAGCCATGATGATACTAAAGGCTAAGTTATTCGATCGAAAGATCGCTGAAAGAGAAAGAGCAAGGGCTTTGGAAAGGAGAAAACAGATCGGAACGGGAGAGAGGAGTGAACGAATAAGGACTTATAACTTCCCACAGAATCGTGTTACCGATCATCGAATAAATCTAACCTTGTACAAATTAGAAGATATCCTCAACGGTGATCTGGATGAGATCATCGAAGCCTTGCATATAGAGAAGGCAAAAGGGGAATTATCATGAAGAGGAATGGCTTGTTAGGTTTACTCACAGATTTTGGTTCTGACAGTTATCAAGTTGGCGTTATGAAGGCGGTCATTAAAAGCATCTCTTCCGATATCGATATCATCGATATAACACACGATATAGACCCGTTTGATGTTGAGGAAGGCGCATTTATCCTCTATAAGGCAGCGCAGGATTTTCCCACGGGGAGCACATTCGTTGCAGTAATAGATAGCGGCGTTGGAACATCGAGAAAGGCAATAGTCATGAGAACGAAGAACGATATGATATTCGTTGCCCCAGATAATGGTTTATTAACTGTAGTAGGAAAGCTTTTAATGGCTACGGAAGTGAGAGAGATCATGAATAGGGAATTGATTTATTCCCATCCTCTCTCCAATACATTTCATGGTAGAGATATCTTCGCTCCAGTGGGGGCACATCTCGTTTCAGATACTGAAATAAGGGATGTGGGATCTTTGATGGATACCTACGAGATCCTGAGATATGAAGAGGGCTATCTAGATGGAAACGTGATAAGGGGAAGGATAATCTATTCGGATCACTTCGGTAACCTTCAAACGAATATACCACTGAATGTAATGAAGAAAGCAGGGATCGTTTACGATGATGTTGTGACAGTGAAGATCAACAATAGAAGGTTCAAGATGGTCTTTACACAGACGTACGGAAACGTAGAGGAAGGGAAACCACTCGTAGATGTGGATAGTTCTGGTTATGTTGAGATAAGTGTTAACAAAGGAAACGCAGCGAATACGCTAAGGGTACAGAATAAAGGCGAAATAACTATATCGAAGTAAGATCCCTCCATTTTCTCTTCAATTATAATGATGTATACAGTTCGGATTTTGTGTTAAAATCTTGGGTATGTGCAAAAGAAGTCTGCTTTGTGTAACTGTAGCCCATTTTACAGTTGATTGGTATGCAGGATATCTAACACCGTTGCTTCCCGTAATAATGAAGGAATATAAGTTAGATATATCGATGACCACAATGATCCCTGCTATATTATCATTTGTTGCGGCATTTTCTCAGCCATTCTTCGGGATTCTCTCCGATAGACTCAAATCAAGGTATTTCATGATATTCGCAGTACTCCTCACAGGAATATCTACAAGTCTTATGGGAAGTGTTAATACTTTTACTTTATTGCTGTTGGTCTTGATTTTAGGTAGGCTTTTTAATTCGGCTTTTCATCCAGAAGGAGCGAGTTTCATAGGTGATCTCTCTTTCAAACATAAGGGTAGAGCAATGTCTTTCTTTTCTATTGGTGGTTCATTAGGAGGATCACTATCTCCCATAGCGATCGTTTATATATATTATTACCTTTCTTTCAAAAGGCTATATCTTACATCTATCTTGGCAATAGGAATTTCTTTTCTACTCCTCATGTATTTACCACAACGAGCTACAAAAAAGGTAATAAATCCTTATGGTAATCACTGGGGTTTTTTGAGAGAGAAAAATTTTAAGTATGTGATGTTGATCTCCTTAACGGTGATCCTAAGAACCGGTTTTATGGCTACATTTAACAATTTTTTACCACTGTACTTCAGCAGCATAGGATATCCTCTAACCATAGGAGGGATATTTCTCACCTCTTCTTTATTAGGGGGAAGTATTGGCACCATTTTTGGAGGATATCTATCTGATAAGATAGGTAGAAAGCGGGTAAACATATTCTCCTTTACGGCTCTTTTACCTATAGTAATCATGTTTTTACTAATAAGAAATATTGTCTTTTCCTATATCCTATTCATCCTTTTCGGTTTCACTTCATTTTGGACTATGGCCTCTAATGTCGTTTATGCTCAGGAGATGTTACCCGATAGCCGTGGTTTTACATCGAGTCTTGTTATGGGAGTTGGTTGGGGGGCCGGTGGTATCATATTGATGATGATGGGTAAAATAGCTGATAAAATAGGAATACTCAGAACTTTGTGGCTTACACCAATCCTCATATTGGCAGCCATCTTCGTTTCTCTTCATTTAAAAGAAACTGTGGCTTTAGACTGTAAATCTGGGAAATAGATAACGATCTTATAAATCGTGGAGGTGAAGTATGAAAAAGATGATCAACGGTGTTACTTTGGAGGTTGTTCAGGGTAATATAGTAAAACAGGAAGATTTTGTGGCAATCGTGAATGCTGCGAATGCCCAACTCAGGACTGGTGGAGGGGTTGCAGGAGCCATCCATCGAGCTGCTGGTCCTCAGCTCGAGGAGGAATGTCGCCCATTAGCACCGATAAAACCCGGCCAATGTGTCATCACGAATGCCTACAACCTACCCAATCGCTATGTTATACATTGCCTTGGGCCTGTTTATGGAGTTGACGAACCTTCCGATGAACTCCTCGCGAATTGCTATCGTAGGGCGCTTGAAATCGCGGAACGAAATCAAATAGAATCGATCGCCTTCCCTGCTATTTCTACTGGCTTCTTTGGCTATCCTATGGAAGCAGCAGCGAAGATAGCTTTTAAGACTATACTCGATTTCATCCCCAAATTGAGATACGTTAAGCGAATCCGTTTCGTCTTGCACGATCGAAAGGCACTCGATGTTCACGAAAAGGTCCTGTCAAATATTTAGCTATCTTTAATTCAAGCAAATTTGAATTCTATCTGGAGGAATGTATAGTGCAAAATAAATCGATCCATCTACTGGAAAAAGTAAACCTTCTGTAGGTATGATCGATTGCAGGAGGAACTCGTTCTAACGATTCCCAGCTGAAGAATTGGAAAATTCAGATATTTAACGTGATATAATTCTTGAACTCAGATATTTCCTGCAGATTGCCGTTGAGTCCTTCATTCTCATCTTCAAGCTGTGTCCAAAACCAGAAGAAACAGTCCTACCCAAGGATTCGATCATCTCCTCGATGCAGCTGTGGCAATGATCTGCGTTCTCAAAGATGCAGATCTTGTTAGGATATATCTGATAATCTTTCCTGTACCTCTGTGGCCCAACGTTGGGCATTATCACATTTGCACCACATTGAAGGGCCTTCTGCCTCCCAAATAGGTCTATGGTACCAACTGCTGTGGTGGCGGGCAGATGTGTGTTTTTGGTAACTATTCGTGTTATAGCGAGGACCTTTAGGGTCATATCCAGAGTACCCGTCTTCGTGTTTCTCAAAGGTGTATCGGGATGAGGAATGAAAGGTCCGATTCCTATCATATCTAAATCCAATTCTTTGAATAGGAGGATATCCTCTGCCAAACTCTCTATAGTTTGTCCTGGCAAACCCACCATGTTGCCTGAGCCCACCTGATAACCCAATTCTCTGAGCCATTCCAGACACCTGAATCTGTTTTCGTAGGAAGAATCGGGCTTCAATCTCGCATATAGTACGGGGTCGGATGTCTCGAACTTGAGTAGGTACCTATCCGCCCCTGCTTCTCTCATCATTCGGTATTCTTCTCGTGTTCGTTCTCCGATACATACGGTGACGGCGAGATTGAGCTCTGTTTTGATCTTCTCGGTAAGAAGGCATAAGTCTTCTATTCTGTAATAGGGGTCTTCCCCAGATTGAAGGACCACTGTCTTAAAATCCATTTCTTTTGCCTTCTTTGCGACTTCGAAGATCTCCTGGATCGTCATGCGGTACCTGTGCAATTTTCTGTTACTCTTTCGCAAACCACAATATGTACAATCTCTGATACAATAATTCGAGAATTCTATAATCCCTCTTATGTGAACCTCATTCCCACAATATGTCTCCCTTATCTCATCTGCCCTTCGAAACAGATACTTCTTCTCTTCTTCGGAGGTGGTTTTCAGATAATATACGATCTCATCCTTGTTCATATCTTTTCACTGCCTTCTTGAGTAGCGATATTATTTCCTCTTTATCCTCAGGTGGTATCTTCTTCCACTCATTGGAAACCACACCAAATCTTTCGCTGATCTGGATACGTTCTGGAGGAAGGAAAGAAAATTCTTCCTCCTCTCCAGAAATGAACGACCATCTCTTCCCAAGGATCTCCACCAGTTGAATATTAACTTTGTATCTTTCCTTTACAGTATTCGCGATCCTCGAAAACTCTTCTATCAAAAGTTCTTTAGAAGTATAGGTCTCTCTCTCCATCTTTGATCCTCTCGTAATATCCTATCAATTCCTGAAATATCTCTCTGGGATATACAGAAGGTATCTTTTGCTTGACCTCCTCTATCTCTTTCTTTATGAGCCTTTCTCCTATCTCTTTCGTCTCTTCGCTTGCAAAATCATCCAGCCATTCTCTGAAGGTAAGTATGGCGTTGAGTTTACAGAACTGCCCTTCTTTTCCAGTTCTCAGCAGTTTCATAATACGCTGACCCGTCCTTCCACATCTGTAACCTGCGGTGCAGAAAGAGGTAATATATCCCATTTGAGCGAGTTCTCTGATCAACTCATCGAGACTCCTCGTATCACCCAACAGGAATTGTTGTCTTTCTGCTTCTTGTCTGTTATAACTCTCCCGATACGCTCCTATACCTATCCTCGTAGAGGCATCCGTTTGTGTACATCCGAGTGGTATCACCTCGCGCCGTATATCGGCTGACTCCCTTGCGGTTACGATCATTCCCGTGTACGGTACGGAAAGTCTGATCACAGCAATGAGCTTCTTGAAATCTTCATCGGATACTTTGTATTTCGTTTCTTGAACAAAGGGTGCCCCCAATGCCGGCATCAGACGTGGAAAGGAGATCGTATGTGGTCCTATACCATCGAACTTGCTTTCCAACTCTCTCGCGTGGTACAGCAGTCCCATTACTTCAAATCTCCAATCGTACAGGCCAAATAGGACTCCTATCGCGACATCATCCACACCCGCCTCCAGTGCCCTGTGCATACAGTAGAGACGCCATTGATAATTGTGTTTTATCGTTCCCTCCGGATGAACTCTGGCATAGGTCTGGTGATGATACGTCTCCTGAAATACCTGATAGGTACCAATACCCACTTCTTTCAGCATTCTCAGGTCCTCAACGGACATAGGCGCGGCATTCACGTTAACACGCCTTATCTGTCCATAACCGTTCTTAGTGGGCACTTTGACTTCGTATATCGCCTTTATCGTATCTGCGATGTAGCGTGCATCTGATAACGGATGTTCGCCGTAGACTACGATAAGGCGTTTATGTCCTATCTTTCCGGCAAGGACCTTTGCTTCTTCTTTAACTTCATCTATCGTTAACCTCCTCCGCTTCTCCTTCTGGTTTTCCCTTCTGAATCCACAGTACAAACAGTTGTTCACACAATAATTGCTGCAATATAAAGGAGCAAAGGTTACGATCCTGTTATCGTAGACCTTCCTCTTGACTTTTGCTGACATTTCGAATATCTCTTCCCATAGCCTTTCATCTTTAACGTTCAAAAGGGCTGCCGTTTCATCAGGTTCCAACGTCTGTATGGCAAGAGATTTCTGCAGGATATCTCTGATCCTTTTGGGGTCCGGGTTTTTGTTACCATTCAATTTTTCCCAGATCTCATCGTCATCGATAAAATCCTTTCCATTATCCATGTACTTTTCGTATTGATCCTCTTTGATCACGCTATCCATCCATGTCTTTTCCTTCTCCAATACGTTCATTTCATACCTCCTTTTATTGTACTCAACATCCTTCTTTCCCTCTCGAAAGCCATCAACGCTGCAGGGAAAGGAGATAGTACCCTCTTCAAAACGCCTTGCACAAAAGATATACATACACCGTAATTCGTGATCGGTACTCCCGATTCTTTTGCTTTTTGGATCCTGCTTAACATCTCCCTCCTGTTTAACATACATCCCCCACAGTGAATAACGAGTTTATAATCTTTTAGACTCTCGGGATAATCCCTACCCGAATAGATATCCACATCTATATCGAATCCCGTATACTGCCTCAGCCATCTCGGTATCTTCACCCTTGCTATATCATCCTCAATGGGATGATGAGTGCATGCCTCTGCGATCAACACCTTGTCATGTGGCTTCAGTTCTTCTATATGAGCTACTCCCCTCGCTTGCTCTACGAGATCCCCCTTATATCTGGAGAAGAGGATCGAGAAGGTCGTACAAGGGATATCCTTCGGTGTATCGGCACACATCTTCAAAACGACCTGAGAATCGGAGACAACGATGTTCGGAGGTTCTTTAAGTATTCTCAGAACGTGTGCCAGTTCCCTTTCCTTCACGATCAGGGTTGCCGCATCGCTGTCTAAGGCATCTCTTATCGTTTGCACTTGCGGAAGAATCAACCTCCCTTTTGGCGCCTCTAAGTCTATGGGTACGACCAGAATAGCAAGACCTCCTGGGGGCAGTAGATCTCCGATGAGAGACGGTGGTTGAAGAAAGTCATTCGGACAAACCTCGAGCAGATATCTCTTCAACTGGTTCACGGATTCATTTCTTCTATTCCAGTCAATACTCGAGGTCGATATTACCCGGATGGTCTTTTCCTCTACCTTCTTCAGAAATTCTGAGGATGGTTCTCTCAAATCCACCTTATTTATCACAGCTATTAATGGGATCTTCCTGCTTTTAGCTTCGTTCACGATCTCTTCTTCGTACTCGGTCCACATATCCGGCTCTATCACCAGCAATGCCACGTCCGTTCTATCGAATACTCTATAGGTTCGCTTTAACCTCAAAGTGGAGAGCTCTGACATATCATTAAGACCACCAGTATCCAGGAAGATCACGGGTCCTACCGGTAATAATTCCATGGACTTCTCCACCACATCCGTGGTCGTTCCCGCAACAGGAGATGTGATGGCAACGTCCTGTCCCACAACGAGATTGAGGAAACTCGACTTCCCTACATTCGTCCTACCGAATAAAGCGATGTGTAATCTATTCCCTTTTGGTGTCTTATTCATCTTTCCTCCTGTATCCCAACGCAGTTAATCTATACGGTGAAAGAACCCTTTCGACCAATTCCTTTCCCAGTTTTTCTTCCAGGAATTCCCTTATGTTTTTCTTCCCGCTCGAGGAGAATTCACCAAGGATCTCTTCTGCCTTTTCGTACCCTATCTCGGGCAAAAATGCCGTAACGATTATAGGACTCTTGTCGACATATTCTTTACATCTTTCCGGGACAGCCTTTATCCCTTTAACATACCCTGTCAGGGCTACATTCGTATCGATGAGCATATCCATGGATTCGAGGATCGCGTGGGCGAGTAAGGGTAAGAATTCGTTGATCTGGAACGTTCCTCTGCTCGCCGCCTCCGTAACTATGAGGTCGTTTGCCATGACTTTTATTCCCACCTGCATCGCACACTCCAGCATCACGGGATTTACTTTTCCGGGCATGATGGACGATCCCGCTTGAACCGCAGGCAGCTTTATCTCTCCGAGGAGATTCAACGATCTCAAGTCGTTGGATATCTTTATGATATTGGAGGCATGTGCCTTCATGATCCCCGACACTTCTACGAAGGGATCCACGTTCGCGGTCTCTCCCATTACATTTTCCCCTCTCGTAAGACCGAGTCCAGTTATATCACGTAGTTTTTCTATGACGAGGAAGATGTAATCTCTGGGGGCTGTAAGTCCTGTACCCACGGCAGTGCCACCCAAATTCACAACGCGCAATCTCTCCTCGCACTTAAACGTTCTCCACCTATCTCTTGAAATCGCCTCTGCGAATGCAGAAAACTCGGTACCTAGAGTGATCGGTACCGCCTCTTGCAATTCTGTCCTTCCGATCTTCACTATCCCGGCAAATTCCTTTTCCTTCTTCTGAAAGGCACCTTGAAGTCTTGCGATCGCCTGATTGAGCGACCTCAACTCATATATACAGGCTATCTTTATAGCCGTGGGATACGTATCGTTCGTCGACTGATGAAGATTCACATCCTGGAGTGGGTGAACGATGGAATAATCTCCTTTCTTACCGTTTAATATCTCTATTGCCCTGTTGGCTATGACCTCGTTTACGTTCATGTTGGTCGATGTACCGGCACCACCTTGAAGGGCATCTACGGGAAATTGCTCGAGGAGTTTACCATCGATGAGTTCATCACAGGCGAGGCATATCGCCTTTGCCTTCTTTTCACCCAAGTAGCCCAGTTCAAAATTCGCCTCACAGCAAGCCTTTTTTACCATTGCCATGGCCCTGATGAGGGTGGGGTTTACTCTATACCTGCTCACCCGGAAATTCTTCCGTGCCCTTTCCGTATGAATACCCCAGTATACGTTGCTGGGCAATTCCATCTCTCCCAACAGGTCTCTTTCGATTCTCACTTTCATCATCTCTCCTTACTCAAAGCAGATTTGACAGTTACTCCTTCGATCATTCCCAATTTACCCGTTAATGCACCTATTTCATCGTTCGTTCCATCTACGATGATGGTGATCACGTTGATACCTCGTTCTGGATAAGGTAATCCCAGTCTTCCCACGATGATATCTCCGTATTGCGTGAGCAAGTCGTTTACCAACGGTGCACATCTCTTCCTATTCTCGACGATGATTCCAACGACTCCCAATCTCTTCTTCATTTCAGTACCTCCTCGGGAATATAGCTGGACTTCATCACGACAAGGGCGATCGTCCCACCGACGAGTGCTGTGAACAGCTGAGGGAGTGAGAGCATCTGGATCAATTTCGGTGGCGCCTTGACGAGGTGAGTTACCGCATAAGAGAGAAATAGATATTTCAGAATAGAGCCTGCGATGACTCCACTGATCTTACCTTTCCACTTATAATTCTTCAGCATGCCAAAGGTTAACGTGTAAATGGCATTTCCTACCATTATTATGGGTGGAAGGAAAGCGACTGGCATGATCCCCGAGATGAAGGCAACCCATGGGGTAAAACATCCCACCGTAACTCCTCCTATTACACCAAGGATGTAGGTTGCAATGATGAGGGTGAAGTTGACCACAGGTCCTGTGATGTATTGAGGAAGATGTAGAGCAGGAAATAGGGCGGCGATCGCGAGCATTACCCCTCCATACGCGATGAATTTGATCCCCTTACTATCTTGAAAACTCATTTTACACCTCCTGATAATCGAAAGGCCCGGGTTCCAATCCGGGCCTTTATATCCCTTTATTG
>WFSK01000175.1 GCA_015486095.1 Thermotogae bacterium | reverse complement strand
CTTCGGGTTTGGGATGGAATACGTTCCTGGAAACCTCTTTTACCTTTTCTACATCGGCAAAGTATTGGACGAAAGCGGAAAGATAGCCGTACTCTTTTTCTCCTTCCTTAGCCATTAAACGTATTCCCACTTCTTTTTGCACCATGAAGATGCACGATCGGATGTCGAGGCTCGATAGAAGTATCTTCTTTATGATGGGAGAGGTGATGTGATATGGAAGATTAGCAACAAATTTGATGGGAACATAAGAGAATCTATTCAGATCTGCCTTCAAAAAATCTTCTTCTATTATGTGTACGTTTCCTCTATTCGATAACGTTGTTTTAAGATAATTTACGAGTCCTTTATCTATCTCATATGCATATACCCGAGCCCCTTTTTCGGCAAGTATGGAGGTGAGTATACCCTTTCCAGCTCCGATCTCCACTACGGTATCTTTCTCCTCGATATCAGCCGATTCCACAGCGATCCTCGCTATATTCCTATCTGTTAAGAAGTTCTGGCTCCATCTCTTCTTATAGAAAAAGGCAAGCATCTCCAAAGCTGAAGAACCTGTATCGTTTTTCTATCGCCCGCGAGTACGCCTTCAACACGAGCTCTCTTGAAGCAAAAGCGGATACCAACATCAACAAAGTAGATCTTGGCAGGTGAAAATTGGTTATTAAGGCATTCACACACTTGAATTCAAATGGAGGATAGATGAAGATATCCGTCCAACCTGAATCCGCCTTTATTCCTCCATCCCGAATCAGAGTTTCCAGAACTCGGGTAGTCGTCGTTCCAACTGCTATTATCCTTTTTCCCTGCCTTATGGCATCTCTTATCTTTTCGGCATTTTCCTCATCGAGTGAATAGAATTCTGAGTGCATTTTGTGTTCTTCTACCTCCTCCGTTTTCACGGGTCTAAACGTCCCTTCTCCAACATGCAATGTGATCCTGGCGATCTGTACCCCCATCTTTTCGATCTCATCGAGTAAGGAGCTCGTGAAATGTAAGCCAGCAGTGGGAGCGGCAACTGAACCGGGGATCTTAGAATACACGGTTTGGTATTCCTCAGGATCCTTGGGTATCCGCTTTATATATGGTGGAGTGGGAACAGTTCCAATTGAAGAGAGGAGATCCAATATATCATCTTTACTGAAGAATTCTATTACTCTCGAACTATCATCCAGCACATCCCTACAGACCGCTCTTATATCGCTAAAATACATCTCCGTTCCTTTCTTTACACGTCTACCTGGACGTACGAATGCACGCCATGTGTTATCGTCCAATTCGTTTAATAGAAGGAGCTCCACTTTTCCACCTGTTGACTTTTTACCATACAGCCTTGCTGGTATAACTCTGCTCTCATTCAGGACTAAAAGATCGTTTCTGGGGTCAAGATATTCGGGTAGATCACGAAATATCCTGTCTTCTATTTTTTCTGTCTTCCTGTTGATCACCATCAGTCTTGCCGTATCGCGAGGTTTTGCAGGTTCCTGAGCGATCAATTCCTGGGGAAGGAAGTAATCGAAGTCAGAAGTCTTCATTTCTTTATGAAGTGAAGTTTCCTCTTAACCGTTTCTAAGTGATAGAATCTCAATTCATCGTTTGGTTGAACATCATCGAACTTCGATAGCTTTATACCGCATTCCTGAGGGGCTTCCATCCTCGCCACATTATCCTTAAAATGCTTGAGTGAATCTATCGTTCCCTCGTAGACGATCTCTTTATTTCTGTAAAGGCGAACTTTACTCTCCTTTGTGACGTAACCCTCCGTTATAACGACACCGGCAACATTTCCCAGATTTGAAACCTTGAATATCTCTTTGACCGTTGCCTTTCCTTCAGACACCTCGGTGTATTCCGGCTCTAACATGCCAAGCATGGCCTTCTCTATGTCCTCGGTGATATGAAAGATAACATCGTAAGATCTTATTTCCACCTTTTCACGTTTTGCTTCTTCCAAAGCCTTGGATTCCACAGGTACGTTGAAGGCAATGATCACCGCATTTGAAGCGGAAGCAAGCATTACATCACTGACGTTCACGACCCCAATTCCAGAGTGCACGATCTCCATCTTGATCTCCTCAGAATTCAATGCCAACACGGCATCCTTTAATGCCTCCAAAGCCCCATCCGTATCTGCCTTTAAAATGAGTCTCAAAACCTTTTCTTTCTCCTTTTCTTTCATCATTTCGAAGATGTCTTCGAGTCTCACTTTTTGTGTCTTTGTCTCTACCAGTCGCTCTCGTCTTCTACTCCCCAATATTCCTTTTAGAACTTTGCGTGATTCCAATGCATATAATATAGAATCTGGTTGAGGAATCCCATCGAAGCCGAGGACTACTACTGGTTTAGATGGCTTGGCCTCCTTCACTTTTTTCCCATTTTCGTCTAACATTGCCTTTACT
>WFSK01000174.1 GCA_015486095.1 Thermotogae bacterium | reverse complement strand
GAAAGAATCTATATCGTTCTCCACTGTACGGAGATGTGAAGTTGATAAGTGGTATAGGACCGAGATATTGTCCCTCGATCGAGGATAAAGTGGTAAAGTTCAAGGACAAGAAAAGTCATCCCCTCTTCATAGAACCTGAAGGAAAGGAGACCAACGAATATTATATTCAGGGATTCAGCACGAGTCTCCCATACGATGTTCAAGTTAAGATGTTGAGGACGTTACCGGGTTTAGAGCATGCCATAATGACACGCCCTGCATATGCCATAGAATACGATTATTTACCTCCTGAGCAGCTTTATCATTCATTGGAATCCAAAGTTATACCGAACCTATTCTTCGCGGGTCAGATAAATGGCACCAGCGGTTATGAAGAAGCAGCAGGACAAGGAATAATGGCTGGAATAAATGTGGCTCGAAAGCTCAGAGGAGAGGATCCCTTGATCCTCAAGAGATCGGATGCCTATATAGGTGTAATGATAGATGACCTCGTAACCAAAGGGATATCCGAGCCCTACAGACTCCTTACATCTCGTGCGGAATACAGACTGTTGTTGCGATTTAACAACGCCGATCTCAGACTAACGAAATATGGTTATGAAGTCGGATTGATTTCAAAGGAGAGATATGAAAGGGTATTGTGGAAAGAGAGAACTGTGAAAGAGACGATAGAAAGATTGAGGTCCACGAAAGTAAAGGTTCCGGAAAAGATCAAGGACATATTTGCTGATAAGGGTAGTAAACCTCCTTCCGGGACTGTTACGCTGCATTCTTTGTTGTTGAGACCGGAGTTGAGATATTCGGATATACGCCCATTAGATCCTCTGCCAGTGGAAGATAAGGAAGTTATGGAGGAGGTAGAAATAGAAATAAAATATTCGGGATATATAGAAAGGGAATTGAGTGAAGTTGCCAGACTCGAATCCATAGAAGCTGTCAAGATCCCACCTGATATAGACTACAACGTTATATCCAGCATATCTATCGAGGCGAGACAGAAGCTTTCGTACTTCAAACCCGAAACACTTGGGCAGGCAAGTCGTATATCAGGAGTAACACCTGCAGATATTTCAGTTTTAATGGTATACTTGAAGGGAAGAAAAACATCGAAGGGCAAATGAGTGGATGTTAAATGGAAAATTGATGAAAAGACGTTAACGTTTTTACATGGGAGGTAGTGTGGACTTTGCCACGAAAAAGGAGTTGAATGCCCTATGAAAGCCATCGTTTTATGTGCAGGTAGAGGAACACGATTGAGACCTTTAACACATACGAGTGCAAAACACCTCATACCTGTGGCAAATAAGGCTGTATTGACTTACAGCCTTGAGGCTATAAAGAGAGCAGGTATAGATGAGATAGGGCTCATCGTGAATCCATCCAATATAGAAGATTTCAAAAGGGAATACGGCAGTGGAGAATCTTTAGGATTAAGGATCGAATACATACTTCAAGAAGAGCCAAAAGGTTTGGCACATGCCGTCGCAATATCTCACGATTTTTTGGGGGAGGAAAGCTTTCTCATGTATTTGGGAGATAACCTGTTGGAAGAGGAACTCAAAGGTTTCGTGGATGAATTCCTGAGTAACGGTTCTGACGCCTCTATATTGTTGGCACCCGTCGAAAATCCCTCGAGATTTGGAATAGCCACCCTTTCCAAAGGAAGGGTAACAAAAGTAGTGGAGAAACCGAAGAAACCCGAAAGTAATCTTGCCCTGATCGGAGTCTATCTGTTCACAAATAAGATATTCGAAGGGATAGAAAACATAAAACCTTCATGGCGAGGGGAATTGGAGATCACAGATGCCATAGAATATCTGATAGAACATGGATATAATGTTACAGCCCATATCGTATACGGCTGGTGGAAAGATACTGGCATGCCAGAGGATATAATAGAAGCCAATAGAAGAGTGTTGATAGGAATAAAAGAAAGTTTTATCGGTGGATCGATAGACGAAAAGAGCAAGATCGAAGGAACAGTGATCATAGGGGAAGGTAGTCAGATCGTATCTTCCGTTATAAGGGGACCGGTTATAATAGGTAAGAAGAGCACGATCGAGAATTGCTATGTGGGGCCATTTACATCTATAGGAGACAACGTTATACTTAACAACTGTGAAGTGGAAAACAGCATATTATTGAGGGATTCTCATATATCAGATATTATGATGAGGATAGATGCAAGCCTAATAGGGCGTAACGTCCGGATCAGGGGTACCCACTCAAAACCAGCAGCTTTAAAGGTGATACTTGGGGATTATAGCCAGGCAGAGATTCATATGATTTCACCATGATTACACAACGTTTCTTTCCATTTCGATTCGCTTACCTCCTTCAAAGCGTTTCAAACTCAAGTTGGATATATCCATAGATCGAGGATTGCCATATATCACCCACTCTGCAACCAATTTTCCCGTTATAGGAGCTAACATAAATCCATGCCCGCTGTAGCCTGTTGCACATATCATCCTCGATACCCCTTCCAACTCATCTATTATAGGTTGGGCATCTGGACTCATCACGTAAATACCAGCCCATTGACGAACCACAGATACATTCTCCATCATTGGCATCAAGAAGGTTATCTTATGTGATATCTCGTGCAAGAACTGCCATCGCGCATTGAGATTCACACCGGGTTTCTCATCTGGATCGCTCTGTCCCATGATGAAGCTGCCATGCATAGTCTGGCGAAAATATATGTTGTGATAAAAGTCTACAATAAGGGGGTCGAGTACGTGAGGTAGCCATTCGGTAACGAGGATCTGATGACGATATGGTTCTACGGGTAAGTCTTTTCCTACCATCTTAGCGATGTCTCTACTCTTGGCTCCCGCAGCGTTGACAACGATCTTCGTTTCCACTTTTCCCATTTTATCGGTTATCACCCCAGTTATGCGATCTCCATTCATTACTATTCCTGTTACCTCCGTGTGATCATAAATCCTTGCCCCTTCTTTTTTTGCAGCTTCAACATAGGCAAAGTTCGCAAGATGAGGATTCGCATGACCATCGGTTGGACAATAGGCAGATAGTTTCAGTCTATCGATGTTTAATGAAGAAAATTGCTTTTTGACTTCACTGGGTGATAAAAGATAGACATCGAGTCCCTGCTCTCTTTGCATTTTTACCTGTTTTTTAAACCTATCCACTTCTTCATCTGTGTAGGCTAACAGGAGATATCCTCCAGAATAGTATTCTATGTCGTATCCAACTTCTTCTTTAAATTTTTCGAACATTCGAACACTTTCCATCGCCAATCTGACGTTCATGGGGCTTGACCATTGTTGTCTTATACCACCAGCACATCTGCCTGTTGAACCAGAAGAAATGTAGGATCGTTCGAACAACGCAACATCTACTCCGAACTTCGAAAGATGATATGCTATGGATGTTCCTATGATTCCTCCACCAATGACTACAACATCGGCCTTCATAAGATCACCTCGATAGTTCAGTAGAAGACATATATTGATGTGCCTCTTGCCTCGTAGACTTCGCTTCGCATCACTCATAACATCCTTTCGCCGATAATATTATTCGTCATCTTGCCCGAAAAATACCCGGACCTCTGAGATATGAAGAATACAAATTATTTTATCACACTATGATATAATTTTTAGGATATACTTTCGTTTTTTGCTTTTGTAAGATATAACTTAGGAGATGAAAGGGAAAAGATGACATATGAGCAAGTTGTGAAATATTTGTATTCCCGACCTTACGGTAAGATAAAATTAGGATTGGATAGGATAGAAGAACTTCTCGATAAACTCGGTAATCCTCAAGATAAACTGAAGATAATACATGTAGCTGGAACGAATGGGAAGGGTTCCGTTACAAAGATATTGTCTCAAATCTTGATAAATGAAGGCAAAAAGGTGGGTTCATTTTATTCCCCTCACCTCATAACTTTCAGAGAAAGGATAAGGATAAATGGAGAATTCATATCTCAGCAAGAAGTCGTAGAAGAATATGAAAGACTGATACCTATAATAGAAGATATGGATAAAAAAGGGGAAACGAGTAAACCTTCTTTCTTCGAAGTGATCACTGCTATGGCATTTGATTTGTTTGGAAGGAAAGACTGCGAATACGGCGTTATAGAAGTTGGATTAGGTGGACGTTATGATGCAACTAACGTTGTGAAAGAACCATTGGTTTCTGTAATAACGAATGTAGACTGGGATCATACTAATATCCTGGGAAAGACGTTACCAGAAATAGCAAGACAAAAGGCCGGAATAATAAAGACCCAAAGGCCTACAGTGTGTGGAGAGATACATAGGGATAGACTTGAGGTTATAGAAAGAGTAGCGAGTTCCTTTTCTTCCCACCTATTTTTATATAAGAGAGACTTCGATTTCGATATCATCAAGATGCACCTCGATGAGAATCTATTCGATTATCATGGCATTGAGTACGAAATGAAGGGAATTCGAATGTCGCTTAACGGTATATATCAATTTTTCAATGCCACCATTGCTATCGCAACGATGGAAACCGTGGCCAAAGAGATTCCTTCTCTTTTCAATGAATCAATACTGCGAAGAGCGTTAGCAGGTGTTAGTTGGGAGGGGAGAATGGAATGCCTTATGAAATCACCTCTCGTTATAGCCGATGGTGCCCATAATTTACCTGGCGTTATAGAATTATATCGTACGGTAAGATCTATTTTTAAAAACAAACGTATAATAACGATATTGGGAATACTCAACGATAAAGATATCGATGGTATGTTAAAGTATTTTTCCGATATGGCATCTGAGATCGTGTTAACCTCTCCAAACTATTATAGAGCCCTGGAACCAGAGGCACTTGGAGCAGCATTGTCCAATTATAGAAAGGATTACAAGATCGTTCATGATGTCCCGGATGCCATAGATAAAGCCTTATCACTGGTAGAAGATTACGAAAAAGATATGATCCTGATAAGTGGCTCTCTGTATACTGTAGGTGAAGCGAGGAAGTATCTGTTGTATGACAAGGTACTGGGAAGGGGTTAATTATGTATGAATATATAAGAGGACGATTGATCTATAAGCGCGATAACGTACTGATAGTAGACGTAAATGGGATCGGTTTTAGAATAAAATGTCCGCTAAACGAAGATGTGGGAACTGTTGGAGAAGAAGTTAGGATTTACGTAAGCTACATTGTAAACGATGAAATTCCTACCCTTTACGGATTCCTTACGATAGAAAGAAGGGATCTGTTCGACATGTTGATATCTGTCTCCAAAATAGGTCCTAAGGTGGCTTTAAACCTTCTATCCTCACTCTCATCTGAAAGCATCGTAAACGCTATAATTCAGAAGGATGTGAGGCTCTTATCTACCGTGCCAGGAGTAGGGAAGAAGACTGCAGAACGGATGATCCTCGAATTAAAGGATAAGATTTCCTCGATGAGTAATATTCCTTCCATTGAAAGGCAGGAGAGCAATTTACTGCCTTCCGAAGTAGCAGATGCCATAGAAGGACTGGTAGCATTGGGATACTCTCGAGGCAATGCATGGCAAGCTGTCAATACAGTAATAGGGAAGAGTGATGTAAAGATGAATGCAGCAGAAATCATACGCCATGCTTTGAACATAATCAATAGCTGATAAATTCGGGTGATTCAGCACCTCTGGCAAATCCACCCACAGATCACACGCTCATAATACGGTTACCACACTGCAAGACTTAACCTCATTTTCGCATACGCTTTCACAACAGCCTCTCAACAATGATGCACATCGAGATACCACAACAAACTCCATGAGGTAGGAGGGATATCTCGATGTGCAAGTATTGTAAGTGGTTGTGAAGACGAAGGAAGGTATCACGTCGGTGAGAAACAGGAGGTTTCGAATGTGACGGCGTGCAGGAAGGACGCTCGTCACAGTCCGACG
>WFSK01000173.1 GCA_015486095.1 Thermotogae bacterium | reverse complement strand
CCCTTGAGGATAGAGATAAGATCGATAGACATGGGAAAATACTTGAGAAGGCTTTTCCCGGTCTTAAAGTCGAATCCCAATGTATCGAAGACCAGCATAATGGTATATACGATACACAATCCGAAGAACGTGCTAAGCCGAAGATCATAAAATTAGCGAAGCAAATGAGAAAGGGCATAGAAGCCCTTATCATAAGCTGTGCCGCAGATCCAGCCGTAGAAGAGCTCAAAGAGGAATTGGATATCCCTGTTGTAGGAGCGGGAGAAAGCGTGGCTGCTGTTTCCAGAACGTTGGGAAATCACGTAGGGGTCATTACCATAACCGATGATATTCCTCTTACGATTAGAGATATTTTGGGTAAACGTTGCTTTACGAGTGTAAAAGTCGAGGGTGTACATAACACACTCGATTTGAAAGCGAATTATGATAACATTCTGACCGCTGCACGAACTTTATTGGAACGGGGAAGTGATGTGATCGCTCTGGCATGCACGGGTTTTTCAACGCTTGGTATTGCTGCAAAACTCGCTCAGGAGTTACGCATACCAGTTGTAGATCCTGTCCTTGCTGCTGGTTCCATCATTCACAATCTTGCGATGATGAAAAGGGGATGGTAACTTGAAAATCGATGATAATTGGGTAAAAGCCGCTATATTCGGTGGTTCGATACTTGGAGGAGGAGGTGGGGGTAGTATTAAAGAAGGAGAGCGTTTAGGAAAACTCGCCCTTGAATTCGGTAATCCCATTGTTCTGAGCTTAGATCAACTGCCAGAAGATGCTTTCGTATTAACACTCTCTGCTGTTGGAGCCCCATCTGCAGTAGATCAATGCGTTACTCCTTTGGATTATGTAAAGGTAGTGAGCTTGATGATGGAACATTTTGAACACAAGATCGATGGATTGATGACCAACGAGGTGGGTGGATTATCTGTGATCAATGGTCTGGTACAATCCGTGATCTTAGATATTCCCCTAATCGATGCTGCCTGTAATGGAAGAGCTCATCCTACGGGAGCGATGGGTTCTATGGGATTATCGATGAAAAGCGATTTTATTTCATATCAAGCTGCTGTGGGAGGTTCAAAAGAAAAACACAAACATATAGAAATATTTGCAAGAGGAGATCTCTTGAGCACTTCCAAGATAATCAGAAAGGCAGCGGAGGAAGCAGGGGGACTCGTAGCAGTAGCGAGGAATCCTGTACCGGTTAAATATGTTAAAGAAAATGGGGCTGTTGGAGCTATAACTCAGGCTGTTCGAGTGGGAGAAGCTTACCTCAGAGCCAAGGAACCAGAAGAGAAGATAAAAAACGTTGTAGAGGTGCTCGGAGGGGATGTGGTAGGTGAGGGTGATGTGCTGTCAGTTGAATTGAAGAATCAAGGTGGTTTTGATGTTGGAAGAGTAATGATGAGCGATTTCGAATTGACTTTCTGGAATGAGTATATGACATTAGAAACAGATGGTAAGCGCGTTGCGACCTTTCCGGATCTGATCATGACGATGGACAAGCAAACAGCGTATCCACTCACTTCAGCGGATGTGAAGAAGGGTCAAGATTTAGTAATAATCAGTGTCCCTCACGAAAAACTCAACCTCGGTGCAGGTATGAGAGATATCCGTTTATTCTATGATGTCGAGAAAGCTATAGGGAAAGAAATCGTAAAATACGTGTTTAAAGAGGTGGAGGAGAATGCTTTTAAAGGAAATAATGCAAGCGTTTGAGCTTATAGACGATCCTAAAGCATCTGGAAAGATCATCTACAAAGCGTTTAAGCAAGTCGATCCAGAAATAGATTTCGAGACGAAAACGATAAGTGGTGAAAAAGGTACAACAGACTTTATAAAGGTGAGGATTCGAGGTAAGAATGGTCATCTTAGAGGTGGAGAAGTACCTACTCTTGGAATAATTGGTAGGCTTGGAGGGGTGGGAGCAAGACCTAAGCGAATAGGGGCAGTCTCAGATGCCGATGGTGCCATAGTGGCCGTTGCCGTTGGATTAAAGTTAACAGATATGCGTATAAAGGGAGATGTATTGCAAGGCGATGTGATCGTTGCCACACATATCTGTCCCAATGCTCCAACCGCTCCTCATAAACCCGTTCCATTCATGGGTTCTCCTGTAAGCATAGAGACTATGAACCGATTTGAGGTAGATGAGGATATGGACATGATACTCAGTGTAGATGCGACGAAGGGAAATGAGATCATCAATCATAACGGTTTCGCTATCACTCCGACTGTTAAAGAAGGATATATCTTGAAGGTCAGCGAAGACCTTCTCCAGCTCATGAGGATAGTTACTGGAAGACCTCCGGTAATACTTCCTATAACTACGCAGGATATCACCCCATATGGGAATGGTATATATCACATCAACAGTATCATGCAACCCTCAACCGCAACGGATAAACCCGTCGTGGGGATTGCAACGACTTCAGGACAGGTAGTCCCTGGTGTTGGAACGGGTGCCAATTATCCATTTGCATTGGAGGAAACCGCAAGATTTTGTGTAGAAGTGGCAAAAGAAGTGGGTGAGAATAATTGTGAATTCTATGATGAAGAAGAGTTCAGAAGAATAAAGGAACTTTATGGATCTATGAAGAAACTTCAAACTCTGGGAAAGGGGGTGACATATGTTAAATCCGATTCATGATTTTCTGAGAAAACAGATCTATTTCGAAAGGAGGAGAAGAGATGAACAGAAGGTTTAGATCACTTGTAAAGTTAGGTTTGGTATTCTTACTGATCGGTGTGGCGTCAAGCCTTTTGGGGGCAAATGGTAAAATAACCTTTACCTATGCCACTTTTCAAGAGACCATGTGTTTTGATCCAGCAAAACATATCGATGAAACGCAGTCAGCAAATGTATTTAACACATACGATCCCTTGGTTTATCCCGTTTTAGGCAAGGCTCCTCAGATGTGGTTGGCCAAATCATACGAGGTAAGTCAGGATGGTTTGACTTATACCTTTCATCTTCGACACGGAGTGAAGTTCCATGATGGGACCGAACTCACTGCAGAAGATGTTGCCTTTTCTATGGATAGGATGCTCAGGATCAAGCAGGGATTTTCCTGGCTTTGGTCTGGGATACTTCAGCCTGGCGATACCGAGGTTGTAGATGATTACACCGTAGCGTTCCATCTTCGTAAACCCTTTGCTCCTTTTATAGCAACACTCGTACAATTTTTCGTCGTGAACAAGAAGTTACTAATGAAGAACAAAAAACCTGGTAATTTTGGAGAGTATGGAGATTATGGACAGGGATATCTTGAAGATCATGATGCTGGCTCGGGCCCATATACGGTAAGCAGCGTTGTGTTAGGTGATCACATAGTTTTTCAGAAATTCAAGGATTATTGGCGAGGTTGGAAGCCCAATCAGATCGATACCGTGATCTGGAGGGTAATTCCAGAGAGGGCTACCCTGGATACGATGTTGAAAAAAGGCGATGTCGATATGATCGACCAATGGGGTACACCTCAAGAGTACAATGACCTCGCTAAGGTACCCGGGGTAGTGGTCGATAAGGCTCCCAATGTTCAGCTGTTCGTAATTCAAATGAATAACAAGAAGAAACCCTTAGATGATGTGAACGTTAGAAAGGCGATCTCTTATGCTTTCGATTACAAAACGGCTGTTGAAGATATCTTTATGGGAGGAAAGCAAGCCGAAGGCCCAGTCCCTATCCTAATACCAGGTCATAATCCTAATGTTGTCGTATATCATCGAGATCTCAACAAAGCCAGAGAATATCTGAAGAAATCTAAATACAGTCTTAAAGAGCTGAAGAAGATGACGTTGACTTATACTTACGTAACCGGCAGTGAATTGGAAAGAAAAATAGGACTTCTCTTAATGAGTGATCTTCAGGAACTCGGTTTAAACGTGAAAGTGGAAAAGGCAGTTTGGGGTACGATATGTGATATGGCCGCCAAACCCGAAACAACTCCTCACTTCACTGCTATATTCCACACAGCCAAGTATCCCTCTCCTGATAGTCATACATATCTGATGTTCAACAGGAATGCATGGGGTACCTACATTTCTATGAGCTGGTATGATAATCCTGTTGTAGATAAACTAACGGAGAAGGCTCGTGTAACCCTGGATACTGAAAAGCGTTATAAGATTTATGGTGAAGTACAGAAGATCGTGACAGAAGATGCCGCTGCACTCTTCGTAGCCAATCCTACTCATAGAATAGCCTACAGGAGTTATGTGAAGGGATATAAGATGCGAGGAGTATTAGCCTACGATTTAACCTTTTATAATTTAACGATAGAGAAATAAGTTCGGTCTCGATCTGGCCCTCGAGAACTATATCTCTGTTTCGAGGGCCAGGGGTTTGTAGAGGTGTAAAATGAGTCTATACTTTACATTACGAAGAATATCTCATATGGTTTTAGTCCTTTTGGGGATATCCATTCTGATCTTCTTCCTCGCGAGGATTCTTCCGGGCGATCCTGCGCGCTTGACCTTAGGTCCAGAGGCGACGAAAGAGCAGGTTCAGAATCTTCGTCACCAGTTGGGTCTCGATAAACCCATATACATCCAATATTATATGTTTCTCAAAGACTTGATGAGAGGGAAGTTAGGGGTCTCTTTGATCACGAAGAGAGATGTTTCAAAGGATCTGTTACAAAGATTTCCAGCAACGTTAGAACTCGTTTGCTTTGCGATGACGTTGGCCATAATCATAGGAATACCACTCGGTGTGGAGTCTGCTCTTCACAAAGATAAATTCATAGATTACTTCAGCCGTATCTTCGCCTTTACGGGTGTATCTATGCCGCGTTTCTGGCTCGGTATCATGTTACAACTTATATTTGCCTATGTACTCAGCCTCTTTCCTCTTACCGGGAGGATAAGCGGGATGCCACCACGCCACATAACGGGACTTTATATTCTGGATAGCATCTTGACTGGGAATGGACGAGCCTTCGTTGATAGCCTTTCCCATATAATCCTCCCGGCTACCACTCTTTCTCTATCTCCTTTGGCACAGATCACCAGACTCATAAGGGCAAATATGATAGAGCAGTTGAGAAAGGACTACACGATCGTGAGTCGTATTGGTGGAATGCCAGAGAATTTGAACATTTACAAATTCATGTTAAAGAATGCGTTTATGTCTACTTTAACGATCATTGGCCTCCTCTTTGGATGGATGCTTGGGAATGCATTTTTAGTTGAAACCGTGTTTTCTTGGCCCGGAATAGCCCGGTATGGAGTTAATTCTGTATTGCGTAAGGATTTTAATGCTGTGATCGGTGTCACCCTTCTCGTTGGTTTTGGATATATTACCGTTAATTTCATAGTCGATCTGCTTTACAGATACCTGGATCCAAGGATAAGATTGAGAAAATAGGCATATGGAGGGATGTATGAAGAATCTTAGTCAAACGAAAAATGTTCATAAAGGAAATATAAGCAGAGCCTTATATCGGTTCACCAAGTCTCCTCTTTCTCTGATAGGGCTGAGTTTGGTGCTCATGATGGTCTTTATCGCTATTTTTGCTCCGTTCATCGCTCCATATCCAGAAGATGCGAAAAATGCCGTTCATTTTAAGGATATGTTTCAGCCACCGAGTCTGAAGCATCCATTCGGTACGGATGAGGTGGGTAGAGATGTGCTTAGCAGAGTTATATTCGGTTCACGTATTTCTCTCATGTTGGGAGTAATAGTCCTCTCAATAGCCGTTTTAATTGGTGTTCCTCTGGGATTACTGGCTGGTTATTTCGGTGGTATAGTGGAGACGATAATCATGCGATTAACGGATATATTTCTTTCTATACCTTCTCTTGTGCTCGCACTGGCGGTGAGTGCAGCACTTGGTCCAAATCTGCGAAACAGCATGATCGCCATTTCCTTCAGTTGGTGGCCCTGGTATGCGAGGTTGGCGTATGGAGAAACCCTAAAGATAAAGGAAGAAGAATTCGTAGAGGCAGATGAATCACTCGGCGTTTCTCGCATATATATCGCTTTGAGAGAGATACTACCCAATATGACCTCGAGTCTCATCGTAAAGGTGAGTTTGGATTTGGGATATGCGATATTAACAGGTGCCTCACTTGGATTCCTTGGTTTAGGTGCACAACCTCCCACTCCTGAATGGGGGACCCTTATAAGTTTGGGTAGAACCCACCTCCCCGGGATGTGGTGGCTTTCAACCTTTCCTGGATTGGCGATATTCGTAACGGTGTTGGGCTTTAACCTCCTCGGCGATGGCTTAAGAGATTTCTTCGATGTAGAGGTAGAATGATGCGTACAGATGAGCCCATCTTAAGGATCGAAGACCTCGCAGTTTACTTCAAGACGATCGATGGAGATGCTAAGGTATTGGATGGCGTAGATATATCCATTCACAAGGGTGAGGTGGTGGCTTTAGTAGGAGAAACGGGATGTGGTAAGAGTGTCACGGGAAAGACCATTTTGGGTTCTCTTCCCATTCCACCGGCCAAAATAGTTCGTGGAAGGTGTTTTTTCAAGGGAAAAGACCTCTTATCTCTGGATAAAGATGAAAGGAGAGAAATAATCAGTAATAACATATCTTATGTCCCTCAGGATCCTATGACTTCTCTAAACCCAGTTTTTACCATAGGGGAACAAATGTTGGCATTGATAAGATGGCACGGTAAAAAAAGAGCAGGGTTGAGAGCTTTTCTTGGGAGATACAATAAAAGAGATGACTCCTGGGGGAAGGCTATCGAGTTATTGAACAAGGTTAAGATACCATCACCAGAGATGATCCTAAACAGATATCCTGTGGAACTGAGTGGTGGAATGAGGCAGCGAGTCTTGATCGCCATGTCTTTGATAGGGAACCCGTCGTTGTTGATCGCAGATGAACCCACAACGGCTTTAGACGTTACCATTCAAAAGGGTATCATAGAATTGATAAAAGAAAAGGTCGAAGAAGAAAATCTGTCTGTTCTTTATATAACACATAATTTAGGGGTGGCGAGAAAGCTCAGTGATAGAATTTATGTGATGTACGCGGGTAATATAGTTGAAACTGCCAAGACCTCAGAGTTGTTGGATTCACCTCTTCACCCCTATACGCAAGGTCTGATCAAATCCATTCCTAAACTTACAGGAGAGGAATTCAGGGGAATCGATGGCAGGATACCAGACTACATCTATCCCCCTTCTGGTTGTAGATTTCATCCCAGATGCGATAGAGCGATCGAGAAATGCAGCATGGAGAAACCAAAGTTACTGAGAATAAAGGATTCTCATTCCGTGGCATGCCATATCTACTCTTACAAGGAAGTGACCTCTGTAATAGATGAACGATCTGATATTACGGGCTGAGGGTATTTATAAATATTTTTTCGATAGTCATTACGGCAAGAAAACCGTGATCAAAGCCGTTAACGGTGTGGATGTTGGTGTTAGAAGAAGAGAGACACTGGCTATCGTAGGGGAAAGTGGATCGGGTAAAACCACCTTAGGTAAGGTGCTCATGAGGATTTACGAACCCACTGAAGGCAAGATCTGGTTCGAAGGAAACGAGATCTCTACCGTAAATGGGAGTAAGTTAAAGGCATATCGTAAGTACATGCAGATGGTCTTTCAAGATCCCACATCTTCCTTGAACCCTCGAAAACGAATATTCGATATCATTTCCTTACCCTTGAAGGCACATTTCAACATGTCTAAAAGAGAACGGCTTCAAAGGGTTAGAGAATTGCTTAACAAGGTGGACCTCCCTGAAGATTTCATCTACAGGTACCCCAATGCACTTTCTGGAGGGCAAAAGCAGAGAGTTGGTATAGCGAGGGCACTTGCACTGAATCCCAAGCTCATCGTTTTGGATGAACCTACCTCTGCACTCGACGTTTCAGTCCAGGCAAAGATACTTACGTTACTGACTCAATTGAAAGAGCAATTCGATCTAACCTACATATTCATCAGCCATGATCTGAGTGTGGTCAAGAATATCTCAGATAAGATCGTAGTGATGTATTTAGGATATATAATGGAATCGGCCTCAACGGAGGAAATCTTCAACAATCCCTATCATCCTTATACTAAGGCTCTCCTTTCGGCGATCCCTACGGTAACCGATGAAGAGCGGAAGATCATACCGGAGGAGATAACCCTCCAGGGTGACATTCCGAGTCCTTCACATATACCTCAAGGTTGTCCTTTTTACTCTCGTTGCCAAGAAAGAATGGACATCTGTAAGATAAAAAGACCAAGAATTCTTCAGATAAAAGAAGGTCATTATGTCAGATGTTTTTTATACGATCGAAACGGAGGGAAATGATGCCAGTGAAAAAGATAGGATTTTTAACGATAGGACAAGCACCACGAGTCGATATCACATCGGAGGTAAAGAATTTCATCCCTGCTGAGATCGAGATCGTGGAAAAAGGGGTTCTGGACAACCTTACCCGAGAGGAGATATCTGAACTCGTTCCGAAAGGAGATGCGGATGTTTTAGTGACGAGATTGCGTGATGGTACGGAGGTTACGATAGGTAAAGAATCCATACTTCCCATATTTCGAGAAAAGCTATTCGAATTTGAAGAGGAAGGAGTAATAGCTGTTGCTATACTGTGCTCTGGGGAATTTCCCGATTTTAAGCTGAAGGTCCCTTTGATAACACCATCTAAACTCCTATGCGGTATTCTATCGTCTATCTCTATGCAGGGCATATTAGGAGTAATGGTCCCTTCAGAGCATCAGGTAAAGACGGTCGCAGGGACTTTCCGTTCGATGGGATTTAGCGCGATCGGTATCAGTGCATCTCCGTATGGTGATGAGTTTAATATATCCAGGGCTGCCAGGGAATTGAAAGGAAAAGCCGATTTAATAATCATGGATTGTTTTGGCTACAACTTACAGATGAAAAGAGAAGTCCAGGAGATCACAGATGTACCAGTCTTGCTGGTAAGATCCCTGTTGGCGAGGATGTTAGAAGAGCTATTATGAAATCCTTTAAGCTATGCGATACTCAAACCCAAAACCAATTTTCCAGAGCTAACCGGAAAGATAAACTTAGAGGCTTCGACGCTGTTGATCATCGCTTTCATTCGTTTTCCAAAGACTACTGTGGAAGGAGTTATGTTGAATCCTGGTTGATCGAAATAGCGCAGAATTGTTTCTGCGACCATGGTCGAGAACTCGGATAGAGAACTGACAACCATCTCGTTATTCACATCGAATGGCATCCCAGGAGCCATCGCATCGAGGATGGATTTCATGAGTTGTTCATCATATTCAAATGTGAATATTCCTCGTTTTGAGCCAGTTAATCCGATCAGCACAACGAGATCGGATTCTACGTTATGATAGGAACTCTTGCTTAAAATTGGCTTATCAACCCTCAATCCGAACCGCGCTGTAACATCCTCGAACGCCTTTACTATTGCCTCGGAGAGTTTCACTTTTCCTCTCCTAAGGCAATGTTTATCTTCATTTGGTGTTTCGGTGTCTTCAAAAGTATGT
>WFSK01000172.1 GCA_015486095.1 Thermotogae bacterium | reverse complement strand
ATCATGTTTGCCATGCTAAATACAAAACAATTATACCATGAAGAGAAGTACCTCATGAGCAAGATAAGAAATTCAAAGGATATCAGGAATTTTGTTGAAAAGGAATTATATTTTGTTAGATCTTGACATAGCGGATTGCTAAAAAAGAGATGGTGGAGTCGAGCAACGTCTTCACTTACACAACGACGCACACCGCTAAGCTCCATGAGGTAGAAGGTATATCTCGATGTGCGAGTGTTGTAAGTGGTTGTGAAGCAAACCTATCCTTGTCTCGAGGCAGGCGTGAGCGTACCCTATGCTCTATTCGGTTGGTTTTGCAGTATTACCGATTTCTCAACCTTATTAAACTTGCCTCCATTCTGACAAAAGACATGCTTTTCCTGTTATATCTATTCAGATCTATCCCGTATTCTCTTGCGATCTTCTTCACGATCGGCAACGGCTCCGGATCAGCTTTTGCCCAGAAAGGTCTTAACTCTCGAAGGAAAATATTCGTCGTTACAGGACCGACTCCATAAAAATTCATCAATCTATCTTCTAAATCTTTGCTGTTTCTGGCATCTTCATGTAACTTCTTTAAACTCCCATCGTATCTATTTATGAGAGTCTCGCAATCTCTTAAGATCTGATCGGATGTCTTCCCATCATAACGTACATACCCACCTTCCCTCATTATCGGGTACACTAAGAAATCCCAACCTGCCTTCAATATCTTTTCGGGGTTTAAGAGATCATACTTTTCGAACGTCTTATATGTATTCTTTGCAATCGTTTCTGTGATCCTGGCTCCGAACAGAATGCTGGCCAAAAACCACTTGAAGATCTCCTCATCTGTATTCTTCTTTAAGTAGATACCCAGCTCTTCAGAATATAATATTCCCTTCTTTAATTCCCTTATGTTTATCCGTTGCATGGTATCGAATCAAGAGGGATATGTTTAAGCATCTCAGTAGTTTCTTCAACAACTACTTTATAGTCCTTCAGCACGACTTGTTTACCTCTTTCTATGCGAACCCTCAATTGTTCATCAAGGGAATCTGGTATTTCATCTTCATCGAGGATCTCGATCTGCCCCGTGGGAAGGACCAATACGTCTACGATCAGGTCACGCCAGCAGAATTCCTGAGGGGATAACACTACCGAATCGGCGAGGCTGAAATAATTGCCGCACCCATTTCCCTTTTCGTCGAACCATTTGTACAGGATATACGGTCTATCTACCCAATAAAATCCATAAGAAACTGTACCAGGCTGCAGAATAAGACTTCCTACGCGTTGTCGATGCTCAATCGAATATCTAAGAACACCGAATTGTCCTTGAAAGGTTAGCAATTCACAGTCGTATACTATTTCCTTTCCGGAGAGGAATCGCTTTCTTTCTCTGCAGTGTGTCATATCCCCTTTCTTCTCCTGTGATCGAGAATGAGTTCATCCGTTTCTCTCGTCATCTGCTGTTGTTTTTCCCAATATTCCTCTTTTAGCTGCTCGTTGAGTTCTTCAACAGTCTTACCCTGTTGCTCCACCCAGGTATAGTACTTTAGATTGTGCCATCTCCTTCTATTCTCAAGAGTTCCTTCGAAAAACCAATCCGTCTTGACTCCCATGAAGATCGATTCGAATCTCGCCTTTGCCTCCGCTCTATCCATCTTCCCAAACCTCTTATCGAGAGCTGACATAACAGAACGATATCTATCTATGGTGTCAGTTGCTATAGTCAGGATGTTATCGTTTTTACCAAACCCATACTTCTTGGCAATCTTTATCGCACCAAGCACGTTGGCAACACCCGAGATCCCGAAGATGGTTGACATCTCCTCCACCATCTCTTCTGGGATGAATTCCTTGAGAAATGCCTTACCAACTTCGTCTGTAAGGAGCTGCAATCCCTTTTTGGATTCCATATCGTCTATCGCCACAACTGCATCGTTGTTGGTAACGTGATGAATCCAGGTGACGTGCTTATCACCTATGCCCTGAATATCGTGTCCGCCATAACCATTCATAGATATCGTTGGACACTGGATCGGTTCGAGAGCGACAACCTTCGCCTCTGGAAAAACCTGTTTCACCCTATCACCGCAAGCTATAGTTCCAGCAGAACCAACTCCAAGTACCACAGCGGCAACCTTCCCATTACCAATTCCCTCCTGCTCGACGAGTTCGAGCATCGTATTCCCCGTTACGTAATAGTGAAAACGATAATTGCCGAATTCACTGAATTGGTTAAGGATTCTAACCTTATCGGGATTTTGAGCTTTCAATTCTTTGGACTTATCGTAGATCTCCTTGACGTTCGATTCACACCCCGGGGTAGCGATAACCCTGGCACCATATGACCTTATCATATCGAACCGTTCCTTACTCATCTCTTCAGGCAATATAACGATCGTGTCGAATTTCATCCTGCATCCAACCCAGGCACCCCCGATCCCATAATTACCAGTGGATGGCCATATGAGGGTGTGATAGGATGGATCCACCTCATCCCGAATGACCTTCTCGACGAGTATCGAGTATGTCGCTCCCACCTTATGACTCCCCGTTGGAAAATCCCTGCTGTACATCACAACGATATTCGCATCGACACCGGTGAGTTCTTTAGGTAAAACCATATACTTTATGCGATTATCTGGACCTCGCCAAGTGATGTTGAACAGATTGATAGGGTCGAGAGGATCTTCTCTGAATTTCTTCAGTGCCAATTGCCTTATCCCCGGCTCTATCTTGTCTGGATGAAGCATCTCCTCAAACGTTGGACCGATCACTTTTTTAACACTCACAACAATTTACCTCCTAACGTAATTATTGTACTCAACTCCATCGAATTGGCTTTTCGGAGAATCCCTCTTGAATGCACTGTCGTACGAACCCACTTTGTAGAAATTATATCATATTTCTTTTCACATATAACATCTGTAAGGGTTCTATGTCAAACTGTGTTGATGAAAATATAAACAAGACTTTTCTCTCCTTCAACAATTCGGTAGGAGGGATATCTCGATGTGCGTCGTTGTGTAAGTGAAGACGTTGTTCAACTTCACTATTTCTTTTTCAGCAAACCGCTATTATTGTTGAGAGGCTACTGCGAGACTCATATAGCAAATGAGGTAGGGGAGCATATCTTAATGTGGAAGTGTTGTGAACGGTTGCGAAACAACGGTACGCTTTTCCTTAATCATTCCATCAACTTTTTTATTATACAGCCACCTGTAAGGCAAGGTGAATAACTATGGATTCCCGTTCCAGATTTTTAATCCATCATTCCAAAAGGCTCATCACGTATTCGGGTGTTGCTGGAATTCGTCTGACCCTCTTCCCTATTGCGTTCGAGATGGCGTTGGCTATCGCTGCAGGGGTAGGCATCAGAGAAGGCTCTCCTATACCCTTGGCGCCAAATGGACCAGTTTTGAACTCATCTTCTACGAAGTCTATCTTCAGCTTCTTCGGGATATCCATTACGGTCGGTATGATATACGTGTTGAAGTTATCAGTCAGGATCTTCCCGTTTTCCGTCTTGAGTTCCTCTGAGATCGCATATCCCATACCCTGCACGAAACCTCCCTGGACCTGTCCAATTAGACCAACCGGGTTGAGCTTTTTACCAACATCGTGTGATGTGTAACCTTCTGTTACATTCGTTCTTCCCGTCAACAGGTCTACCTCGACGACCACGATCTGTGTGGCGTAGGCGTAGGTAACGTATGCCTCTCCCAGACCGGTCTTCGGATCCCAATGAAGTTTCGGAGTCCTGAACCATCCCGTTTCGATCAACTTTACGTTTGCGGCATCACATTCACGTGCGAGGGCATCGAAACTCGTTTTTTTAGCCCCATCCAGTGTCCTGACCGTGCCTCCTTCAAAGATAACATCATCTGTTGAGACTTCACGTGTCTTCGCGAAGTATTCCGTCATCCTTCGCTTTATCTTTTCACAGGCCTCTTTGAGGGCATTACCACTGAATACCGTCGTTCTCGATGCCACGGTGGGACCACTGTCCTGAACATAAGAAGTATCAGGATTCGCCATGTAGATCCTGTCCATACTTTGCCCAAGTACCTCGGACGCGATCATCGTCATAACGGTCTTGGCACCCTGTCCCATCTCCGTATTTCCTATGTGCAGACTGACCGAGCCATCCTTGTGTACCTGTACGAGGGCAGATGCGGCATCAAGATGCTGACCGGCTGCGCCAAGAGAGACTCCGTATATTATGTGAGATACCCCTATTCCCCTCTTTTTGAATCTATTTTTGACGTTGAATTCTGCAACATGTCTCTTCAGTGCTTCATAATTGGAGATCTTAACGGCATGCTCAATCGTCTGGACAGCCCCAACGGATTCTTTCAGGAGATGTGCGGTAGCGGTTCGACTTCCAACACGCAATGCGTTCTTCAATCTCAATTCGATCGGATCCATCTTCAATCTCTCCGCGGCTTCATCTATCATAGATTCGATTGCGAAGAAGACTTGTGGGGTCCCGAATCCTCTGAATGCCCCACAAGGGACCTTGTTCGTGTACACACCATCTATATCGATTTTTACGTTGGGTACATCGTATGCCCCTGCCGCATGGATGAGACTCCTGTACATCACGATCGGTGAAAGCGTGGCGTAGGCACCAACATCCATATGTGCAACGACCTCGATGGCATTTATCTTCCCATTCTTACTCAATCCTATCTTATAATGAGACTTTATCGGATGTCTCTTACTGGTCGTCTGGATATCGACCTCCCTTGGATAAACGAGTAAAACCGGTCTTCGGGTATGATAGGCCAAGAGAGCACATTGAGCAGCGACGTGAGATGGAATTTCTTCCTTTCCCCCAAATGCTCCTCCTGTTTCTGCCTGTATCACACGCACCCGATTCAAAGGAAGCCCCAGAACTCTGGGCACCGCATCTTGAACGTAATAAGGGCATTGCATCGAACCGTATATGGTTAAACCATAATCGCTATCGAATATGGCGAGGATACCCTGAGTCTCCAGATAGGTGTGTTCCTGATAGTGGGCGTAGAAATCGTCTTCGATGATCACATCGGATCGGAGAAAACCGAGCTCTACGTTACCCTTTCTGATCTTCTTGGAGGTCACGATATTCCCTGAAGGATGTACTCTAATTTTACCTTCCAATGCCTCTTCTATCGTCAAAACGGGTTCGAGTTCTTCGTACTCGACTTTTACCATATCTGCTGCCTCGTTCGCTATCTTGAGGGTATCTGCTGCAACGAGGGCTACAACGTCTCCATAATACCTAACCTCATCTCCTTCTGGTACAAGGCAGGGCATATCGTTGATGACCTCACCCAGTTGATTCTCACCAGGGATGTCCTTGTGGGTCAGAATCGCTCTAACGCCCTTTAATGACCTGGCATAAGATGTATCTATGTGTTTGACTCGTGCACGGGCATGCCTTGAAAGCACGAGTGCACCGTAGAGCATACCCTTCATATCGAAGTCGGCTACGAATTTAGCCTGACCCGTCACCTTCTGAACGGCATCGACTCGTTTAACTTCTCTTCCTATAATGGAATAACCAATCTCTTCTGTACTTCTTATGCTCATCGTTAACTCACTCCAACACTTACAAATCGATGCTCTTCCACATCCACGAGGCCCAGATTCGTTATCCTTAACTTCGGTATAACTGCCAATTGTACAAAGGAGAGAACCATGAACGGGTCTTCGATGGAACAGCCAAGTGATCGTGCCGCTTCCTTTAATTCCTCTATCTTCTGGGCAACTTCTTCCATCGGAAGATCCGACATCAGTCCCGCTATCGGTAACGGTAGTTCGCATATCACTCTTCCGTCGTCAACGACGACCAGTCCGCCATGGAGGTCGATCACCCGATTAACGGCAGTAACCATATCGACGTCATTTGCCCCCACTACCGAGATGTTGTGGGAGTCATGTCCTACAGATGTGGCTATTGCTCCTTCTTTCAGACCGAAACCGGATATCGCACCCACGGATACCGATTTTTCGGGGACATATCTGCTGATGACCGCTATTTTTAAAAGATCTTGCCCTACGTTTGGTATATCCGATGGAGGGGTATCGAATATTCTTTCTTCCGTTATCAGACTGTTGTTGAAAACTTGAATTGCCCTCGTTCTGTCACCTTCAACGTTGAGCTTCAGATCCGACTCCGTTATATGCGGCGTCTTAAAATTTCCATCCATCTTCGGGATAAATCCGTCTCTTCGATTCCCCACGATTTTTGCCTTCAACACCCCATCCACCGCCACTATTTTGGAGTCTTTGATGACGATATGGGGGAAGAAATCTTCGAGGGAATGGGTCACAACCATATCTGCCTTGTACGAGGGGGCGATCGCTCCCATACTCCTCAAGCCGTAATATTTAGTGGTGTTGATCGTCGCCATCCTGATAGCCGTTATGGGGTCTATACCCTTAGATACGGCACGGCGAATCATGTTATCTATATGACCTTCCCTGGTTATATCATATGGATTACGGTCGTCGGTGCAGAAGGAGAAGAATCTCTCATTCGTAACGTTTACTGCACCGATCAACGCATCGAGGTTTCTCGCAACACTTCCCTCACGGATCAGCACCTGCATACCACGTGAGACCTTCTCGAGTGCCTCTTCTTTCGTGGTGCATTCGTGATCCGTGCGTATGAAAGCAGAGATGTAGGCATTCAGTTCTTTTCCGGTCAAACCTGGTGCATGCCCATCGATCTTCTTGTAAAGGTGACGGATGATCTCTATCTTCGTGATCAGATCGAGGTTAACATCTATAACGCCTGGATAATTCATAACCTCTCCGAGACCTAATACACGGGGATATTTCGTGATCAACGTGATCGTATCTATCGCTGAGATGTTCGCACCACTCGTTTCCATATCCGTTGCAGGTACGCAAGAGGGGATCATCACGTAGATGTTCAGGGGAACGCCTTCGGTATACTTGAGCATGTATTCTATTCCTGAAATCCCCATAACGTTCGCTATTTCATGCGGATCGGCGATCACAGTCGTCGTCCCGCGAGGAAGCACTGTTCTTGCGAACTCCACAGGTTCTACCATAGAACTCTCTATATGCATATGTGCATCTATGAGCCCTGGAACTACGTAATCGCCGTTGAGATCGATGACTTCCTTTCCCTCGTTGTAATCTCCTATCCCTGCTATTCTCTTGCGGTAGAGTGCTATGTTTCCCTCTTCGATCTCACCGGTGAAGACGTTCACGATCTTGCAATTCTTGAGCAGGACATCAGCCGGGACCTTGCCAAGAGAAACGGGGATCATGTTCTCGATCTTCATTATGGCGCCTCCTTCCAGTAAGGTAACGAATGCATGTTATGATTATTCTATCACACTATTGAGTCGTAGTTTCATCATATCGTTGTTGCTACATCGATATCCCCCACTGGTTTATCTTGTTATACAAAGAACTCAGGCTCATGTTGAGGACCTTTGCCGTCTTTGCTTTATCCCCCTTGAAATGCTTCAGGGTTTTGATTATAACCGCCTTTTCAACTTCCTTTAACGGAAGCCCCACGGGTATGTCTATATCGATCGTCTCTTTATTCTTTGATTCTATGGGTAGGTCTTCTAAGGAGATCGTATCGGTCTGACAGTTCACGATGGCAGATTTCAATATGTTTTGTAGCTCGCGAACGTTGCCTGGAAAATCGTATGCTTGGAGTGCCCGCAACGCATCAGGAGTAAGCTTTTTCACATCTTTTCCCAGCTCCGCAGAATACTGCTTTAAGAAGTGGTTGAGTAAAAACGGTATATCTTCCTTCCGCTGGCGCAACGGAGGTATCTCTATGGTGAATACCTTGATCCTGTAGTACAGGTCATCTCGAAATCTTCCCTCTTTCATCTCCTTTTCTAAATCCCTGTTGGTTGCCGATATTATCCTCACATCCACCTCTCTTGTCTTGGTACTCCCTACCCTTTCCACCTTATGATCCTCTAAAACGCGCAGGAGTTTCACCTGAGCATTCTTGGATAATTCTCCTATTTCATCCAAGAAGAGTGTTCCTCCGTTTGCGAGTTCGAATTTTCCAGGTTTAGATGAAACTGCTCCTGTAAATGCTCCCTTCTCGTATCCGAAGAGTTCACTTTCCACAAGGTCCTCTGGAATTGCGCCACAATTTATGGCAATAAAAGGCTTTTTCTTCCTCGGGCTCAAGTAATGAATGGCATGGGCTACCAATTCCTTACCCGTGCCACTCTCACCTGTTATCAATACCTCAATATCCAGAGATGAGACCGTTCTGATCTTCTTTTTAACCTCATGCATAGCCTCAGATTCTCCCACGATCCATTTGACGGGATCGGAAGCAAGCAGTTTTAAATCCGCATTTTCTCTTGAAAGGCTTATAGTCTCTATTGCACGCCTTATTTCGATCAACAGCTTTTCCATCTCGAATGGTTTGGTTATGAAGTTGTATGCACCCTTCTTCACCGCCTCCACCGCCGTGTTTATCGTCCCGTGAGCAGTTATGACGATTATTCTGGTATCCACAACGGAATCGCTCAATTCGTTTATCAATTCCATACCGTTTCCATCGGGTAACTTCAGGTCTAAAAGGATGACATCGTAGACCTGGGTGGCGATCTCTTCATAAGCCTCCCGCAGTGAAAAGACCCCGTTTACATCGTAACCTTCCTCTTTTAACGCCATTCGTAGGAGATAATTCATGCTTCGATCATCTTCCACTACCAGGATCTTATATTCCCCCATCATTCTTCTCCTTTCGGTATGGTTATCAAGATCAGTGTGTATTCGTTCTTCTTACTTCTCATCCGCATCTTGCCAGAAACCGCGATAAGAGAACGTTGAACGAGGGATAATCCCAAGCCTGTTCCATCCTCCTTTGTCGTGAAGAAAGGCTCTTTACTACGTTTCAGGACTTCTTCTGTCATACCAGCACCGTTGTCGTAAAAGAAGATAGATATATCCTTCTTTCCCTCACTTACCTTCACGATTATCTGTCTGTCTTCCTTTTCACTGAGTGCATCTATGGAGTTCAAGAGTATGTTCAACACCATTGCCTTGAAATTGTTTCTGTTCATATATATTTCGGGTTTGCCACGATAGGAAACAGATAGTGTGATTCCCTTGCTTTCCAATCTGTTTCTCAAGAGTTCTTTTACTTCTGAGATAACGGTTGAAGGATCAAATCGTTCTTTTCTTTCCGACCTACTAACGGAGAATCTCAAGAAATCGGAGGTCTTCTCTTCGAGCCTCCTTATCTCATGCAACATTATATCTACCATTTCATAACTATCCGAATCCCTCAGTTTCTTTTTGAGTAATTCCGCCGAGAGTTTAACATCTGCCAATGGATTCTTTATCTCATGGGCTATACCTGCAGTGAGTTCTCCCAGCAGACTCAATCTCATATTTCGTTCCATCGCCTTTTCCATCTCCTTCATCCTACCGATATCTTTGAGGAGAAGTATACTTCCTATCCTGTTGTAATCCTTGTTTCTCAACGGAGATACCGAGAGATTAAGCCATATATCTTTCCCATAATATGTCTTACATATGCATTCCATCTCCGTTTCCCTCATCTTCGTGATCCGTTCTACGATCTTCGATGGTATCGAGAGTTTTTCTGCCAGGAGAGAAAAATCTTTCCCGATCCACGTCTTTTTCCTGAAGCCGAGTTTTTCTTCCACAAAGGTATTCAGCAAGCCTATCTTCCCGTCGTTCTCCACCACTATCACACCATCGCTCATGCTGTCTAAGGTATATTGGTTGTAATAGGTGAGTTCCACGAGTGCCTTTCTCTCACGCTCTAAGTTGAATGCCATAACGTTGATACCCTCCATCACTTCGCCTATTTCATCGTAAGTGTTAACGTTCAAACGGTAATTGTACATACCCTGCGTCAATTTTCTCACACCCTCTAACAATTCGAGAATTCGTTTCGAAAGGGTATTTGAGATGTAATACGCGAGCAAAAAACTGAGGAATATGGTTACTCCCGATACGAATACGAACCATCCCTTTAATTCTCTTATTATGCCACTTCCTCCCACGATGTTTGCGTTTCCCGAGATAATGGCGAAGAATACGATGCCTATGAAGGTCACGGTGAATATCGCCAATCCTATCACCAGGATGAAGATCTTGGCCTTCAGGGATAACCTGGTAGTCGAAGAAAAAAGAGATCTGAAATTCAAATTGCTAAACCTCCATCGACGGCAATCACCTGACCTGTTATATATCCCGCTTCATCCGATGCGAGGAATGCAACGAGATTCGCAACGTCTTCTCCTTTACCGTATCTCTTTAAAGGGATAGACGCAAGATATCTCTTCCGTACCTCTTCGGGCAGTTTGGCAGTCATATCCGTTTCTATGAAGCCTGGAGCTACAGTATTGGCAGTAATATTCCTACCGGCATATTCCTGTGCTATACTCTTGGCAAAGGCTATTATACCCCCTTTGGAAGCCGCATAATTCGCCTGTCCTACGTTTCCCCTTATACCTACCACTGAAGATATGTATATCAATCTGCCATATCTCTTGCGGATCATTGCCTTCACTGCTTCACGTGTTACCAAAAATGCAGAAGTCAGATTCACATCTATGACCCTCTCCCATTCCTCGTCTTTCATTCTCATCAAGAGATTATCTCTGTTGATCCCTGCATTGTTAACCACGATATCTATCTTTCCAAATTCATCAAGTACGAGTTTGAAGAACTCCTTTACGTCATCTGCCTTAGATACATCACACCTGTGTGATATTACTCTTGCATTGGGATTCGAACAGCCGTTCACGGTCTCTTTTGCCGCTGTAGTATTCGAAAGATAGTTGAAGGCCACATTCGCCCCGAGTGCATTCAGACGCATTACGATGGCCCTGCCTATACCTCTCGACCCTCCTGTTACAACTGCAACCTTATCTTTCAGTTCCATGTGCATCACCTCCAAAGATCTTCCTCTTCCACAAGTATTCCCATATTTTTCCTATGGGGAGACCCATAACGTTATAGAAATCACCTTCTATCCTTTCGATGAAGATGGAGCCCATATCCTGTATCCCATATCCACCTGCCTTATCTAATGGAAAGCCAGATGAGACGTAGCGATCTATCAATTCATCGGGGAGCTCACGAAATTTCACTCTCGTACATTCGATGAAACTATCACTCTTTTCATCATTGTACAGGATGTATACGCCCGTGTAGACCTTATGCCACCTTCCGGAAAGCATTCTCAACATCTCTCCCGCTTCTCGAAGACTACCAGGTTTACCCATCGGTTTACCATTTAGCACGACAACCGTGTCTGCTCCTATCATCGGTCTATCTCTTACTTTTCCCGAAATGGAAAGGACCTTTGCCTTCGCTATATCCAAAATACAGGAGGGTATATTACCTTCCATCTTCTCCTCTACGAGCCTGGGGTTCAAGATTCTGAATTGCAGACCGAGTTTTCCGATCAATTCCCTACGCCTCGGCGACGATGAAACCAATGTCAGCATGTTATCACAACGAGAATGGGATATTCGCTACGGATTCGTAACCGAGTGCGAATGCCCTTTCATTTTCCTCTTCGAATCTGTTCCTAAAATGTTCTTTCAAGGCCTCTATTACATATTCTTTATCAACAATGTTCTTACAGCATCTCGTGAGTACACCCAGAGCAATCGTATTCGCGAACATCTCGTTATTGAAGTGCTTTACCGATAACTTGGACATCGGCATTTTTATTATCCTCCTCGTTATCCTTTCGACCACCAAAGGTATGGAATGAACATACGTTGTATCCAGGATCAATATGGCATTGCCATCCATATCTTCTGCGAATGCCTCGATGGCAACCTGATGTAAACAGAGGAGGAGATCTATGCTCTCGACTTCTGGATAATCTATGGGATGCTCCGATACTATGATATCACTCTTCGTGAGTCCTCCTCTGACTTGAGCTCCGTGACTCTGGGTCTGGATCACCCATCTACCCGCCTTTGCCATGGCATTGGCGAAGATTATTCCCAGGGCAACGTTGCCTTGTCCTCCTATGCCTCCCAGTCTTATGCCGTATATGCGTGCCTTTTTCGCCCTCATACTTTCACCTTGCTCACTCTTTCTATTATCTTCGCATAACGCTCGGTATATTCTTCCTTTTCGATGTTGACGAATCTCCCTATGATAAACTTATCCCTTAATTCTTCTTCAGACATCGTCTTAGCCTTTGTGTTCATAACAGCGTGATCTCTCAGATAGAATAGCATATCTATCGGTTTAGGAGATTGATTGTATCTACCGTAGTACGTTGGACATGGAGTGATGACGTCGATAATGGATATGCCTTTGTGCAATATGCCTTCTTTTATGTATTGAACTGTCAAGGGATGATGATATGCTGTACTCCTCGCTACGTAGGTAGCACCAGATGCTATCGCCAGCTTTACCACATCGAAAGGTGGATCTATGTTTCCATATACGGACGTGGTGGAGAAATCATCTTCGGGTGTAGTGGGAGAGAATTCTCCTCCCGTCATACCGTATATCCTGTTGTTGAATACTATAACGGTGAGGTCTATATTCCTCCTACATGCGTGTATGAAGTGGTTTCCTCCGATCGCTAAGGCATCTCCATCACCTGTCAATACCATAACTTTAAGCGATGGATTCACCATCTTTACTCCAGTTGCAAAGGCTATTGCTCTACCATGAAGCGTATGAAGTGTGTTGAAATCTATATATCCCGTTGCTCTCGATGAGCAACCTATACCAGATATGACAGCGACTTCTTTCTTCCTTAGATCGGCCTCTTTTATGGCCCTTAAGATCGAGGAGAGGACTATGCCATTCCCACAACCCGGACACCATACCGTTGGCATCCGATCTTTCCTCAAGTAATCCCTCACTTCTGAGGCATTCACCATACCTCTCATTCACCACCTTTTTCTTTTAACAAGCTTCTGATGGAATTTTTCCAACCCTCGTACATCTTTTTCCTTTCCCTCTCCCCCATTTCAGGAATGAATTTTTCATCATCGTATCGAAGGGCATTTAAATCGTCTTTAGATCTCCAATATCCAACTTTTAATCCTGCCAGATATGCCGCCCCTATTGCCGTTATTTCCTTTGCACTCGTCCTTTTGATCGGTATGTTGAGTATATCTGCCTGGAATTGCATCAGGAATCTATTAGCCGTCATCCCACCATCTACCATTATATATGGTATCTCCACACTGTAATTTGCCTTCATCGTCTCTATTATATCTAACACCTGATATCCAACCGCTTCTAATGCGGCTCGAATGATGTGTTCTTTCCTCGTCCCGCGAGTTAATCCGAAGATTGCTCCTCTAACATTCGGTTCCCAGTATGGAGAGCCCAGCCCCACGAAGGCAGGGATGAAATACACACCTTCCGTCGAGGAGACGGACGTCGCTATTCGCTCTATCTCGGAATAATCACTTATAAACCCCATATTTTCCTTCAACCACTGTACAACAGCACCCGCTATAAAGGAGCTTCCCTCTATGGCATAGTTTATCTTCTCATCCGTAGAAGCAGCCAACGTGAGCAGTATACCTTTCTTGGGAGGTATCACTTTCTTGCCCACGTTCATGAGTATGAAGGCACCCGTGCCATACGTTACCTTTGTTTCTCCCTTATTGAAGCAGCGATGACCGAATAAAGCAGCTTGCTGATCGCCTGCTATACCGGTAATGGGAACCCCCTGAGGCAACTTTCTGATCTTCACAGTCCTGCCGAATTCGTACGATGAGGGGTGGACATCTGGTAAAATAGAAGATGGTATATCCATAATGGAGAGAAGCTCTTCGTCCCATCTGAGTTCTCTTATGTTGAACAGCATAGTTCTGGATGCATTGGTATGATCCGTTGCATGCACGGTACCACCCGTGAGTTTCCATAGAAGCCAGGAGTCAACCGTTCCAAATAGCAATCTGTTGTTCTTTGCTAATCCTCTCGCTTCGTCGACATTATCGAGGATCCACTTTATCTTCGTGGCGGAAAAATATGGATCCAATGCCAGACCCGTTTTCGAACGCACCTTCCCTTCCATTCCTTTTTTCTTCAGCTCTTCACAGATAGGGACAGTGCGTCTGCACTGCCAGACTATCGCGTTGTATACGGGTTTACCGGTTACTCTATCCCAGAGTATCGTCGTCTCACGCTGGTTGGTTATACCCACCGCTGCCAGATGTACATCTTCTTCCAATACCTCCTGTATTGCTTCCACCACACTCTTCCATATCTCCTCCGGTGAGTGTTCCACCCATCCTGGTCTGGGGTAGTACTGTTTGAACGTTCGTTGAGTGGATCTCACGATCTTCCCCTCTCTATTTATCAAAAATGCCTTCGTGTTGGTCGTGCCTTGATCTATGGTGAGGATAAGATCCCGCATATTGCTACATATCCACCTCCTTCTCGAAAATGAACTTCATTATCGCCTTGTACACTCCGTTGTCGGTATTGGAAGTTGTCACGTAATCTGCCACTTCCTTCACCTTCGGATTGGCATTGGCAACTGCTATCCCTATTCCTGCATATCTCAACATCTCGATATCGTTTTCGTTGTCTCCAAATGCGATTACTTCATTCAAAGGGATATTCAGGATGTTGCACAGTTCTTTCAATGCCGTTCCCTTTGAGACCCCATTGGGAAGTATTTCCAGATAGTTGGATTCCGAATTCACGAGATTGATTTCCAATTCCTGTTTCAACATTTTGGCATATCCATCCAATGTATTTCTATCTCCTATCACGAGTATCTTCACGAGTGTGGGAGTCAATATCTTATCCCAGGAACCAAGTTCGATACACTCCACCCTATCCTTTTCCATGTATCGTCTTATCACATCGTTCTTTCCCTTCACGTAGCCTTCCTCACCATTGTATGCGATGGCATTTAGCGAAGGGTAGTAG
>WFSK01000171.1 GCA_015486095.1 Thermotogae bacterium | reverse complement strand
TTACCAACGTTAAGTTTACCCGAGAATTATCCTGAAAAGTTCGATGTCATAACGCTTATCGCCGTGTGGATGCATATACCAAAAGAATCGTATGAAAGGTCCACAAGATCCATTTGCGATCTCCTGAAAATCAAGGGGAAGATCATCATAAATTATAGTAAAGGCGAAAGAAAGGGAGACGAAAGAACCTTTTTCGATGTGGATTCGGAGCTGTTAGAAGATATATTCGAAAGATATGGGTTAAGTAAAAGCTATCGACGTGTTTCCGACGACGCCCTGGGAAGAAGTACTTTGAAATGGATAACAGAGGTTTACAAGAAAGACGAGATGGCTACAGAGTTATTTCAGGAATCGTTCGATGAATGACTCTTCAGTATCCCGAATAGTGACTTATTTTTGGAGTATAACTCTTTGTATATTCTGAACAATTCCACATATCTATCATGTATTTCGTGATTTGGATACATTACATTCGCTATCTTCACAGTTTCTTTGCTGATCTCCGTTATCGATTTCCTGTAAACAAAAGACATGGCAAATATAGCGGTCCCGAGGAGTTCGGATTCGGTTACGACTGGAACCTCGATCTCCTTGCCGAGTACATCGGCCTTTATCTGATTCCAAAGGGGGTTAGATGCCTGTCCACCCGTCGTTCGTATCCTCTTGATCTCACAACCGCTCGTTTCCATCCTTTCTATTATCTCCGCTATACCAAATGCAACACCTTCCATGATGGAGACCAACAATTTATCTCGATCTGTGTTTAGATCCAATCCGAAGAAGACTCCTCGTGCGCTTGTATCCCAATGTGGACTTCTCTCTCCATTCAGATAGGGTAAGAAGATCAGATCGGTAGGACGCCTTACGCCCTCAAGTCTCTTCGAGATAGCAGTAAGAGAATCATCACAGTGTGTTATCCTGGTGCAGAACCAATCGATTGCCTTACCAGTCGTGTTCATCACACCACTTATCTTCCATAACCCCTCGATGAAGAATGGAGTGATAAATAAGCCGTCGCAATCCGCCTTCTTTTTGGTACACAGATTTATTCCCTGGGATGTACCACCTCTATCACATAGGTTTCCATCCTCTATGGTGCCTGTGCCAACCAGAGCTGCGGCGAAATCCGCTGTTCCCGCCACCACTTTTGCATCTCGAGGAATGCCAAGTTCATCGGCAACGTCGGGTAAAATCGTTCCTACCTCCTGACCAGTTGGTACGAACTCTGGCAACATGAAGTGATTCTTCAATCTTGTTTTCGTCATCAAACTTTCTTCGTACCAAGGGGGTCGAAAGCCTGGGATATCGAAGGACATGTTGAGGACCTTATTGGTCAACTTCATACATACGTAATCATAAGGCTGTAAGAGATAGACAGGCCTTTTGATCTCATCCTTTAGCCAGAGAAGTTTCGAGAGTATCACTGCACTTTGTTTATCGATGCCGTCTCTCAACAGCAATTCGACGTGTTCTCTTCCTCTTATATCCAGCCAAGTGATCGCCTTGTGGGCCACTTGCCCGTTTTCATACATCGGGATGATCGTCGGTCCTTGACCTGTTACAGCAAGCGCAACGACTCCTTTCTTTAACCCATCCGGTAGATTCATGACCACTTTCTTAGTGTTATCCCACCAGATCGTAGGGTCGATCTCGTAATGGTCGTCATGTTTTTCCATAGGGAAAGGTTGTTGTGAAATCGCCTGTAATTCGCCATTTTCTGAAAATATAGCTGCCTTCGTGTTAGTCGTTCCTATATCTATTGCTAAAAACAATTCAGATGTCATTTCAATATCTCCTTCTCTTCCTTTTGTAATTGAGGATTTCCTCAAAATCCTTATATGCCTTCTGAAATCTGCCCTTTCCCATTTCGAGGAGTTTCAAAAACAGCGTATCGATCACGAATAACTGAATATAGCATGTGAGGATTCCACCCTCAGGGAGGATCTTCACCTTAGAATATGTGGGCAAGACCACGTCCGATACCTCTGCCATTTTGGAATTGGGAGAGACGATGCCTATTATCTTCGCCCCCGCCTTCCGGGCACAGGATATGGAATCCAACAGGTCTCTCGATATGCGACTGCTGGATATAACGACAGCACAGCTTTCATTCGTGGCATAAGATGCTGAAATGCTCTGTAGATATGGATTCTCGAAGAAGTTTACCTGAAAACCTAATTGCTTGAGTTTTATGAACAGGTCGTATCCAGCGATCTCATCGAAACCGAATGCCATGACCTCTACGATCTTCGAATTAAGTAAGATTTCACAACTCTCACGAAGGGCTTTATCGGAGATCAAGGAAAGAGATGGTTCGAGATTATCGACGATGAAACCTATGAGATTCTTTGATATACGGGGAATCTTACTCAAGTCTAAACTCATGAACTCCATGACTTCAAGCTCTTGAGCGAGGGCGATCTTCAAATTCCTGAACCCTGAAAAGCCCAGTTTCTTGCAGAGTTCAACCACCGTAGATGGAGCAGTATTTGTCTTCTTTGCGAGTTCTCTGATGTCCAGGTTTATCACCTCTCGCGGATGATTCATGATATATTTTGCAACTCTTCCCTGAGCAGGCTTTAAATATGGAAATAGGTCCCTCAATCTCTGGAAAGAATTATACTCATTCTCACTCACTCATTCTCACTCTCCTCACGGCGTGAAGTATCATTACTATTAATGTTACAACAAACGGTATGGTTAATAGTAATTTGGGCGATATGTTCGTCAAAGCTTGCAGTACATTTGAGAACGCCGTTGAAGTACCGAAGATTATGGATGCTATAAAAACTCTAAATGGGTTTCCTTGCCCTAAGACGACTGCAACGAGTGCAATCCAACCCCTTCCGTTGGTCATTCCGCCCACAAATGTCCTCAGCGGTAAGGATAGTGCTGCGCCTCCAAGACCGGTGAAGAGTCCACTTAAGATGAAGGCAAGAAATCTATGCTTGTAGACCGATATTCCAACACTGATGGCTGTCTCTGGCGCCTTACCCACCGCTCTTAGATGGTAACCATATGGAGTATGGAAGATCACGAAATAGCAAATGATCGTCAAAATGATCGCGGAATAGTCCAATGCACTGTATCCACTCAATACCTTGCCTAAAAAGGGAATATCCTTTACAAACGGTATCTGGATCACACTCAGTTTTGGTGCATTCGAGAAGATCAAGGTCCCCTTTGAATGACACAAAATCGAACCAAGAAATACGGTTAATCCACCGGCAAAGAGATTTGTGGCGAGCCCGACGATATACACATTCGCTCTGAGATTGAAACTGAGATATGCCATCGTTATGGCCAGCATCATGGACGAGAGTGAACCCAACAGTATCCCTATTAACAGGTTGGATGTGACGTTGGCAGTGAATATGGATACGAAGGCAGAT
>WFSK01000170.1 GCA_015486095.1 Thermotogae bacterium | reverse complement strand
GAGTTTTTGAATTAGCATTTCAATATCGATCTTACTTCTGGAAAAAAAATCCAGATAGAGAGATAAACGATGTCTTATCTGCAAAGCCAGGCCAGTTCCTCCCGCTAAATAGAAGCCATTAAGGATGCCTGAGTTTTTCAATATTTCCAAATTGCTTTCTGTTCGTTTCGAAATGATCTCTTGAGGCATAAAATTTTATCTTCATCTAGATCGAAAACGATCCGCCAAAAATTGGCACTTTTGCGAGAAAGATTCCTGGAAGTGCAAACGACCCTTTCTATTTCCTCCAGACTAAAATTATCCTTCATCCATTTTACCGCTTTTCTATCTCCAAATTCCAGGAGCCTTTCGATGACAAAATAGGAGAATTTATTCTTACTCAAATCCTCCAAATCAACATCCCAAAAGTATCTTTTTAGAGTTTCTGGTATCAATTCCATACATCTTATGATACCATATTGAAATGAAGAGGTCTACCTTCTACAATCTTTTTCCAGTTGTCTTTACTTGGAACTTTAGGATATACTGTATGTATCTGAAAAACTTTGCAAAGAGGAGAGATATTATGAAAAACGGTTTTACATTGGTAGAAGTCTTAATAGTGATGGCGATCTTGATCGTGGCTCTTGGTGTAGGAATCACCCTTTTCAAGCCAAAAGTCGTGGGGGCAAAGGCAGAGCTTCAGAGACTGTATGAATTGTTGAATGAGGCCAGAGAAGATGCTATAAATAAAGCCACAAATGCTACTGTTTATTTCTCTCGGGTTCTATCGGACACACCATCTTCTTATTACGATCACTTAAAGATTACCTGTAGAGAAACGAAAGAAGCAACGATGAATCGTATATATTGGTCGGCAAGTTCAAATACTATAACTTTTACCACAGATGGAAGAATCGAAACTGGAAATGCGCTGGATGTCTTCAGAAAAGAAGACGGAAAACAGATCGCACACATAACATTATGGATAGCAACTGGTAAGGTAGAGATGAACACGTTTTGAGCTTATGATAAAGGATATCGTTTTAGGTAAATACATATTCAAGAGCTCTTTTGTTCATTCTTTAGATCCCCGCACCAAGATCATATCTTCGTTTGCTTTCATGCTCATTATCTTCTTTGTGAATTCTTTTTTCGGTTATGCTCTGTTGGCCACGCTCTTAATAGCATTTATCTTTTTATCATCTATATCACCCTTGGAATACATAAAGAGTCTTAGGGCGTTATGGCTGTTGATCATCTTGGCCTTTATCTTTCAACTCTTCAGTGGGAATGGAAGTGTTTTGCTAAATCTCGGGATTCTAAGAATAACCTCTGATGGTCTCTACAACGCCATCTTCATTTCCTTAAGATTGGTATTCATATTAGAAATGGGGTCGCTTTTGACGTTCACAACCTCCCCTACTCAGATCACCGATGGTTTGGAAAGTATATTCTCACCTCTGAGGAAACTTGGCTTCCCGTCTCAGGAAATGGCGATGATGCTCTCTATTTCTCTAAGGTTTATACCCATTCTGGCAGATGAAACCGATAGGATAATGAAGGCACAGGCATCCAGAGGGGCCAGATTCGATGAAGGAGGGATAATAAAACGTATTAAATCTTTCATACCTGTAATGATTCCTTTGTTATCGAGTGCTATCAGACATGCCAAAGCACTTGCTACTGCTATGGAATCCAGATGCTACAGAGGGGGAAATAACAGGACTAAGTTCCACATCCTGCAATATAAGATGAGGGATTACATCACATATTCCATATTTACGATCTCGTTCATCTGTATCGTCATATCTAAAAGATTATGATATACGCTACTCAAAATCCCAGACAGAAATCAAAATTAAGATAAACTCAGATGCTAAATGTTAGTTAATATATCATCGATTTTCATCCATCATGGGTGAGGGAATCCGCCTCTTGAAGAACGCCCTTACCTCGGAAGGAAATGCTCTATAACCCTGTAATTCCCTTGTTAACCACAATTTGTAATCTGTGATGAACTGCCTTTGAAGATCCACAGTCCTGTACTTCTTGTAGACCTTTAGGGAAGAATAATCGAACCTAAACTCACCATATCTATCTCCATCCCATCTCAAAAGGGCAATACTCTCTAAAACAGAATCCACATCATCTTTTAGAGGAATTATCGGGATCATCAGTAAATGCCCTCCCCAGTCGTAAAAGCCATTTCCCATACCAGGCACGAAGACTACAGGAGGAAATCCTTTTGCCTTCACTTCATAAACTTTATCGAGCTCTTCATCATAGAGCTTTACCTCCTCCAGGATCTCCGCCACTACTTTAGGACTTATCGGTTTCTTACGAATAGATAAGACTGGAGAATACCAAAAATTGTTCCTTTTTCCACAAATTTTCATCAGCTGTCTCAACCTCGTGATCTCGTCTTCTATAGCAGATATCGGATGAGAAACATCGTTATCTTCCAGTTTTTTCAAAAAAATCAGCATGTATTTACTGAATGTATAAAAAATAAATCCCTTGGCATCGAATGGCGAATCGAGGGTTTGTGATACCTCCTTTATATAGCTTATGTTATCATCGACGAACTTCGTAGATAGCAACCCTATATCCAGAAGCAACTTATCTCTCAATTCAAGGTTCTTTTTTTCCCCAGTGGCTATCGAAGAAAGCAACTTCATGACTGTCTTCCAGTAGAGACGTGATAAACACATCCTTTCCTCGATAGATAATTTCCTCTGACCGAATATCTCGATTAACTCCTCAAGACTCAGATCGATGACCTTCTTTTCTGGGATATAGATCTCTTCACTCACCTTCCCCTTTTCGGTTTCTTCCCCTATCTTTTTACCGATCCTCGCTTTTCTGCTCTTCATCTCCTCTTTTCTTTTCTCTTCCCTGAGATCCGCCTTGTCTATATGTATCCTAAACCACTTATGTACTTCATCGGATAGTACCCTGAATCCCTTCTTTTCTCTGGTGATGAAATTGGTATAGTCTTTTAGGAATTGAAAGAATAGCTGTTTAGAATTATAATGTTTATACGAACCCAAACTGGCATACGAGTCTCGCATATCTCCCCATATATCCATTTCCCATCTATACGAAACGATCGCCATTATGACCGAATCCATAAGAGATCTAACCGGGTATATGGGTATCAAGAATATATTTTCATCTGCCATATAGATACCATTACCGCTACCTGGTATGAGTACTACATCTGGTATGGAATCTTTCCTGAGAAGTATTTTATCGTAGAGAGAGATATCTTTCTTTTCGATACGATTAAAAATTTCGAATACTTCTTTTTTAGAAACGGGCTTTAAAAAGGTTGTGGTTATTGGAAGATAGTACACGAAATCCCTCTTCGATATGTAATTCATCAGATAGAATAGCTT
>WFSK01000169.1 GCA_015486095.1 Thermotogae bacterium | reverse complement strand
CAACGATGCACACCACTAAACTTCATGAGGTAGGAGGTATATCTCGATGTGCGAGTGTTGTAAGTGGTTGTGAAGACGAGGGAAGGTATCACGTCGGTGAGAAACAGAAGGTTTCGAATGTGACGGCATGCAGGAAGGATGCTCGTCACAGTCCGACGTGATACCCCTGAGTCGAACAACATTATCACTTACACAACGATGCACATCAAGATATACCTCCTACCGTCTTGCTTAGATCTTCATCAACACTGTTTGACACAAAGCCATCGGATTTCCTGCATATAAGATTTCGAGGTATAATATAACCAAAGCATCGAGAAGATGTTTTAAAAAATTTGTAAGGAGGTAATTTAAATGAATTACATTGAAATCACCGATGTGAAGGCAAGAGAAGTTCTTGATTCTCGAGGCAATCCCACAGTAGCAGTTAAGGTAGAATTGGCAGATGGCACAGAAGCAATGGCAATGGTTCCATCCGGTGCCTCTACAGGAAAACATGAGGCTCTCGAACTCCGGGACGGAGATAAGAGCAGATATCTGGGTAAGGGCGTCTTGAAGGCTGTAACAAATGTTAACGAGAAGATAGCACCAAAGATTATTGGGATGAATGCCTTAGATCAAGCAGGCTTGGATAATACCATGATCGAATTGGATGGCACAGAAAATAAAACGAATTTAGGAGCCAATGCGATATTGGGTGTATCGATGGCAGTGGCTAAAGCAGCTGCAACTGCTTCTTTGTTACCTCTGTACAGATACTTAGGTGGTGCCGATGCGAGGGAGTTACCGGTTCCTATGATGAACATAGTTAATGGAGGTAAGCATGCAGATAACACCCTCGATATCCAGGAGTTCATGATAGTTCCTGCTGGTGCTCCGACCTTTGCAGAGGCCATGAGATATGCATCTGAGGTATTCCATACCTTAAAATCCATATTGAAGTCTCGAGGACTTGCAACATCTGTTGGTGATGAAGGTGGCTTTGCCCCAAACTTGTCATCGAACGAAGAAGCAATAAAGCTCATAGTGGAAGGTATAGATAAAGCTGGTTATGAACCTGGAAAAGACATCTACGTCGCATTCGATGCCGCCGCATCTTCATTTTTTAACGAAACAAACTCGAAGTATAGCATAGATGGTGCTGAAAAAGAGACTGATGAACTACTCGACTATTACGAAAAACTGGTGAATAAGTATCCCATTATCATCATCGAAGACCCCTTTGCGGAAGACGATTGGGACGGCTTTGTCAAGATAACCAAGAGATTGGGTGATAAAGTTCAGATCATCGGAGATGATTTATATGTAACGAATATAGATAGGGTTAAAAGGGGTGTGGAGTTAAAGGCATCCAATTCCGTCTTGATAAAGCTGAATCAGATAGGAACAGTTACAGAAACACTCGATACCATAGATTATGCGAAGAAGCATAATATGACTGCAGTTGTTTCACATAGGTCTGGTGAAACATCCGATACCTTCATAGCAGATCTCGCAGTGGCTATGAATACAGGATTCATCAAGACTGGTTCTATATCGAGGAGTGAGAGGATAGCCAAGTATAACAGATTGATGATGATAGAAGATGAACTTGGAAAATCAGCAATATATAGAGGAATAGATGCCTTGTACAGCATAGGTAAATGAAAGATATACTTTACGTACTCGATAAGTTAAAAGAGATCTTTGGAGAGAAGAAAAAAGAAGAACCGTTCAGATGCTTGATAACGACTATGCTATCCCAACGAACCAGAGATGAGAATACGGAAAGGGCTTCTGAACGGCTCTTTTCCGTTTATTCATCGGTTTATAAGCTGAATAAAGCCCCTGCTGCCGAGGTAGAGAGTCTTATAAGACCAGCAGGTATGCCAAAGAACAAAGCGAGTAACATAATCAAAACTGCCAAAATCCTTGTAGAAAAATACGGGGGTAGAGTTCCAGATACGCTGGAAGAATTGATGTCTCTTCCGGGTGTTGGGCGGAAGACTGCAAATATCGTTTTAGAGCGCGCATTTGGGAAACCCGCTATAGCCGTTGATGTTCATGTACATAGGATATCTAACAGGCTTGGTCTCGTAAATACGAAGGTGCCTTATCATACCGAAAAGGAATTGGAGAAGTGCATACCGAAAGAAAGATGGGGGGATGTGAACTATCTCTTCGTTCAATTCGGTAGAATGATCTGCAAACCCAAAAATCCAAAATGTGATATATGCCCATTTTTCGATATGTGTGATTATGGGAGAAAAAGAGGTAATTATGAAGAACATTGATGTGAGATTCCTCGTAATTTCGATGTTATCTATATTATTATTTTTATCTTCCTGTTCCGTTCAAAAGGTTGGAACAACCGTAGAGCCAAAGACTTCCATATACGTATCGACGGATAAAGCGCTTAGACTCTGTGATTATTATCTGCCGAAGAATTACGTTCTCGATGAAGAAGGACTAAAACCAGTTATCAAAGCGAGAACAAAGATACCTATCGGAAATGATGGTTGGCTCACGATAGACAAAGGAAGCATTTTTTTGAAAAAGGAAGCAAAAGGGTATCGTTTTCAATTGGACTTTCGCGACGTATTGAGGAATTCCTGGGGGAATAGGGAAAAAGTAAAGGTAGAACTGGATGCTGGAATACCAGTATTCTACAACAATGAACCCATTGTAGAATTTTATTTTTATGTACATCCCATCGTTGAGAATTGCAAACTCGTTTCTGCATCCGTGTTGAAGAAGGATTCCCTCAAACCACTGGTATGTGAGTTTATCTTTTCTGATAAAACCCTTGTCGATATGTTGAATTCTCTCGCCTTGGGTGAAGATGGTAATACTCTGGGGATACTCCGAGCTACACTTCTAGTAAAAGATAATAAAACCGGAAAAGAGTGTATTTTGTATTCCCAAGAGCTCAATTCCACCGGAAAATTAACAGTGCCTCTCGAGAGAATGAAAGAGGTCTTTAAAACAGCAGGTGAATATGATCTGTATTTCTACATCGGCTCGAACATCTTCGATAAGGGATATATTGGTAAAATAAAGATTTCGTAATAATCGTTACCGTACTATCGATCTGTAGATGGCCGTGATCTCTCTTCCATAGATGATCATGATAAGTGCTCCTATGCCGATGAATGGGCCGAACGGGACTTTAGTTTTCAAGCCTTCTCTTCTTTTACCATACACAATACCGAATACACTTCCCAATAGAGAAGCTATGAAGATCGTGAAAAAGGTATTTAGAGGACCCAATAGTAAGGAAAGGAAGGTTAACAGCTTGATATCACCATACCCCATACCCCCTTTCACGATCCTCGCTATTGAGTAGAATATTGCGAATATAACTGCAGCGGTGATCGATCTATTCAGGATGTCTACATTCGATAATGTTAGAAGATAAATACAGGATATCACTCCTATTGGGATGGATAAAAGATCTGGAATCAACATCGTTTCCGCGTCTATGAAGATTATGCAGATCAAAAGAGATGATATTATAATAGCCGTGAAAAAATACAGGTTAATACCGTATTCGAGGTAGAGTAAAACGAATAAGATAGCGGTTAAAGATTCGACGATAGGATACCGAATGGATATTGGAGCACCGCAGTTTCTACACTTCCCTCTAAGGATAAGGTAACTTAGGAGAGGGATATTGTCATACCAACGTATTCTTTTTTTGCAAATGGGACAGAAAGAATAGCTGGGGTTGTAAAGAGATATGTTACGAGGAATTCTATATATGCATACATTTAAGAATGAGCCTATTACAAGTCCGAGAAGAAGTACATAAGATGTAAACACACATCTCATGTCAGATTGAGAGAACGCCTCTCTTCATCGGTTAAGAATTCGCTGAAAAGTTCTTTTTTACCATAGTAATACCATATCTTGGAAGACCTGAATTCATCTAATATTTTATTCGCTTCCTTGTAGCGTCCAGTTTTAACATAAGGTACTATCAAGAGCAACTTCAGATGTGCATCGAGGGGATAACGCTGGATATAATCTAAAAGTACATCTTCGGTTTCCTTACACCTCCCGTATTTAAACTGCACCTTCGCCCATACTTCTACATCATTGTTGTAATAAGGCCTTAGATTCAAGATCTCCTCTTCGCATTTTCTTGCCTTTTCTTCATCACCGATTTCTCGATAAAGCGCAGCCAGCTTATATCGTGCCAGTATGTTACGTTCATCCATTTCACGGAGTTTCTTCATCACATCTATGGCATCCTCGTAATGATGAAGTTTTTTATATGCATCGGATAGCATAAAATATGTGAATCGATTTTGTGGGGAAAGTTCTACCTCTTTCTTCCAATATTTTATAGCTTCTTCATATCTTTCCAAGTTATAATACATCTCACCTAATTCGGAATATGCTTCCACTAATCCCGGCTCGAGTTCTATAGACTTTAACAGATTCTTCTCTCCTGCATTGAAGTTCCCCATTTCAACGCACAAGGAACCCAGAAGTTCGTAAAAATGGGCATATTTCGGAGCAAGATTCAGAAGCATCTTCAATAGCTCTATTGCCTTCTCTGTGCCCATTTCATCGGCATATCTTTGAGCGAACAGATATAAAGCTTCTGGATCCACATCTTTAAAAGAATTCATGGTCAATCCGTTTTCTTTTATAACATCTAAAAACTCATTCAATACAAAAGGTTCATAAGTGTATCCAGTTAAAGGTTCCCCAATAAATTTCTCTACCTCTTCTAAAGCATTTATTTCTGATGTAAATACCCCATTCAGCTTGGCATTATTTCTCATCTTCTTCCATGAGCCACCGTAAAGGTAATCACGGATCATCAGTACGAATGGACTCAGTTCGGTTATGATACATTCACCACTTGGTATGACGAATTTAACTAAACCCTTCATGTTTTCCATCTCCTTACATTACTATAATACTATAACATAACTTAAAAATCCAATCAACGAGATCATATGGCCCCCGCAGATAATGTATTTTTATTTTCTGCATTCACTTCTCAATTGATCAGCAGTGTGCCAACCAGCGTGTTTGTTTCAGCCGAATATCATATGAGAACGGGTACGCGATTCGCCTTGCTCACCCAAATTCTTTTCAATGTAAGTAAAAAATGAGATCTATAAATACGAATAGCTTGTTTGGACTGCTTTTTCACGGTGTAACTCACAACTTACCTCGAGATCGGGCTATGGTATAATGTGTTTAAAAATTATAAAAGATCAGAGTCTTGTATAAAGACTCGGTAGTGAAGGTGTAAGATTTAGCATATGAAGGATTTTTTTAAACGTATAGTAATAAACGCAAATGATAGAAATGAAATAAGGGTAGGATTTGTAGAAAATGGAATTCTGATGGAATTGTATTACGAATCTGAAAACCTTAGGAGTAAGGTAGGCAATTTGTATTTCGCAAGAGTAGATAATGTAGTAGAAGGTATGGATGCCGCCTTTTTGGATATAGGCAAGGGCAAGAAGGCCTTTTTGCGTTCCAAAGATCTATGCAGTGTTTACAGAAAGAACAAAGATCCACACATAACTTCGTTAAAAAAAGGACAAAGATTGATCGTTCAGGTGAAAAAAGATTCTCTCTCTAATAAAGGGCCACAAGTGACCACCTATGTAAGTGTTACCGGGAGATATCTCGTTTATTTACCTTACTCTAAAAAGGTTTCTATATCTCGTAAGATAAAAGAAAAAGGTGAGAGAAACAGGTTGATAAAGTTGGTGAAAGGATTGAAGATCGGAAATGGGGGTTTTATAATAAGAACACTGGCAAAAGCGATGGATGAGACTATAATAGAAAGGGAAGCAAAAGAACTGGTTCGTTCGTGGAAAGAGATCGTAAAGAAGACTTCTGAGAAAGAGCCGCCAGTTTTGCTGTATGAAGAACCAAATCTTGTGGATATCATCTTAAGAGACAAGATAAACGATGTTGATGAGATCGTAGTAGATGACCTTGAACTTTATCGGTATGTAAAGACGAAGAGTCAGGGGTTAGGTATCTCGGTTGTATTCTATGGAAGAGATGATGTCTTTTCTCATTACGGTATCGAGGAACAAATTCCTGACTCTTTAGATAAAAAGGTAACACTCAGATGTGGTGGAAGCATATACATTCAAAAGACCGAAGCTTTGACCGTAATAGATGTGAACGCAGGGAGAAATGTGAAGAATGGCAAGGAGGAAGATGTCATACTCGAAACCAATATGGAGGCAGCGAAGGAAATAGCAAGACAGATGAGGCTAAGGAATCTGAGTGGAATAATTGTTGTAGATTTCATAGATATGGCGAACGACGAAGAGCGAGAACAGGTGAAGAAAACCCTGGAAAAGGAAATGGAAAGAGATAAAACTCGTTCTTTCGTCGTAGGATTTACGCGGCTTGGCTTGCTTGAAATGACTCGGAAGCGAACACTCAGGACGGTATACAGCAGTCTTCAAAGAGAATGTCCTTTTTGTAAAGGTGTGGGTTTTATATTCCGACCGGAGATCGTGGTGGATAAGATAAAGAATGATTTGAAGAAGATGTTTTTAAACAAAAAGATGTCTGCAGTGGAGTTAAAGGTAGGAGAAGAGGCTGGAGAACTCTTTAAGATGAAGGAAAAAGAAAGATTGGAGAGGGAATTGAATATCAAGATAAGGATCGTTTCAAATAACATATATCTTGGAAGATACGAGATAGAGGTAATAAAGTGAGAAGGGAGGTTGGTATCTTTGAAAGAAAGGTTGAAGGAGATCGAGAGAAATGCCATGCAACTCATTGAAGGTGCCACTGATCTGAAGGAACTCGAGGAGTT
>WFSK01000168.1 GCA_015486095.1 Thermotogae bacterium | reverse complement strand
TGGCAATACACATAAATTGATTATATAGGATTAGAGTAAGGATTGGCAATTTTGAAAGATCTTTCTTCAAGGTATATAATATCTTTAGAAAGGGGAAGTTTAATGGATACAGAAGATAAGACAAACTCTTTGCCTTTAGGAAGTGCATTGAGAAAAGCCAGAGAATCTAAAAACTGGAATATCAAGGATGTCGCTAAAAGACTTGGTATCTCGGAGGCATATGTGGAGTATATGGAGAATGAGGAATTCGATAGATTATTTGCTAAAATATACGCCAGAAACTTTATCAAGCGTTATGCAGCCGTATTGGGTTTGAATGTGGAGAGTATGTTGAAGACATTCGATGAAATATACAAAGAAAAGATAGTAAAAAGAGAAGAAGAGGAAGAATTATCAAGAGAAGAGCAAGAAAAGATTTCCATTAAAGCAAAGGTTTCCTATGTTATCGTTATCCTTCTTCTCGGTTTGATAGTAATGGAGGCGATCCAGATATATAGGTTCCTATCAGGTCCTGAGATGCATTTCGTGATAAATGTACAGCCCCAGATCGATTTTATCCCAATGGAGGTATTTAATAAGAATGCAAAACCATTGAAGATCGCCTTCAACAATGCAAAGCATGTGATCGAGGCGAATTCCCACTTTGATACAAACCTAAGAGTTGGTAACGATTACACCATACATCTTGGAAGAAAGGATAACGTTTTGGTGAAGATCGCAGGGAAGACTATCGATGTGAAATCCAAAATGATAAGATTGCAGGTGAGACAAAGCAATGGGGGTAGTTAGATATCCAGAACAAGTGAAGTTGGTATTTTTCGTCTTCGGATCGTTCATAGATTACTGGATCGAAGAACTCAAACCTTCATTTTCCTCCTTATACGGTCCGATGGATTACATATCCGAGGTCCTCGAATTCGACAAGTTCACCCATTACTACAATCCTGAAATGGGAGCTGATATAAAGGGTTGTTTGTTGTCATTCGAACGCCTGATACATCCGTTTCAGCTCGCCGATATCAAGAGGACTACGAATGAGATAGAGATGAAGTATGCCGTGGAAGGGAAGAGAAAGTTCAATGTAGACCCCGGATACATATCGCCCAGTAACTTCATCCTGGCTTCCACCAAGTATTGGGGAAGCAGGATATACCTGAGGAAGGGCATATACGCTGAAGTCACTCTTTTGTATCTGCGTGGTTCTTTTCGACCATGGGAGATGACTTATCCAAACTACAGGGATGAGAAGTATATAGCTCACCTGAATGCCATTCGTGATATATTTATGAAGCAAAGGAGAAAAGAGAAGATAAATGAAGTTTGGAATAAAGGTGTTAGGGTGTCCCAAAAATGATGCCGACTCCGATGCAATAGCAGAGGCATTGCAGAGAAGAGGACATGAATTCGTTCAGGATATAAAAAGGGCAGATGTAGTCTTGGTCAACACATGTGCCTTTATCGATGCCGCAAAGGAAGAATCGATAGATGCTATCTTAGAACTCTGCGATTACAAAAAGCAAAACGGAGGGAAACCCAAGATAGTTGCCATAGGTTGTCTTGCCCAATACTATTCACGCCGGCTCGCCACTCTCATCCCCGAGTTAAATGGTGTTATAGGAATAACGTATCCTGAAGATATCGCTGTGCTCGTAGAAAAAGCTCTATCGGAGCGGGTTGTCTACTCCGATTCCGTTCCTCATACCGATTATCGTTCACGAAGACACAGATACGTCGATCGAAACCGAATATACGAATACGTGAAGATCGCGGATGGATGCGATCATAAATGTACCTTTTGTTCTATTCCATTGTTTAAAGGCAGGTACAAAAGCAGGGATGTGAAATCCATAAAAGATGAAGTAGAACATCTCGTAAAGTGGGAGGGTGTTAAGGAGATCATCCTGGTAGCCCAGGATTCCTCCTCGTATGGTTTAGACCTGTACTCCACACCTTCTCTATCCACCCTCTTATACGAGTTGGATAAGATAGAGGGAGATTTCTGGATAAGGGTTCTCTACCTTTACCCGTCAACGATAACCGATGCGCTACTGGAGGCCTTTGTAAAGACGGATAAGGTGGTCCCCTACTTCGATATCCCATTTCAACATTTCGATGATGATATACTTCGTGCCATGGGTAGAGGTATGAGTTCATACGAGATAAAAAAGCTGTTGGCGAAGATCAGGACAAGGATTCCAGAGGCTGCTATCCGAACAACGGTGATAGTTGGATTTCCCGGAGAAGGAG
>WFSK01000167.1 GCA_015486095.1 Thermotogae bacterium | reverse complement strand
CCTATGCCTAAAATGATTAAACGGGTTTCCTGGGAGGCTGTAAAGGAATTCTTCATAAGAGAAGTAAAGAATATAAATGCTTTCGATAGGTAAAAACATAAGCGAAAAGTCTTCGTTCACTTCGCTATGCCTGCAACACCCCTCACAGATTACACCCTATAATATGTACGTTCACAGCAGCCTCTCGACAACGATATGTTTTCTGTATATCATCTAACGTTAATCGATGGTTAGTGAAAATGTAAAAGAGAGTAAATAATGTTTCACAAGATTATGGTAAAATTTATAAGAGAGGTATGAATTCCGTTACGGAAGGGGAGATGAAAATGGATTACAGAGAAGATGAGAATGGAAATATCGTTCTTGAAGATGGAACGATTATTCCTGAATCAAAACGAACGAAGTGCGAGGTTTATAGTCGAGTTGTGGGCTATTTGAGGCCTGTATCACAATGGAACGCCGGAAAGAAAGAAGAATTCAAGGAAAGAAAAGTATTCGATAAAAAGGCATCGTGAAGGTAGGGGCATTTCAAAAGTTTTCGTTGATCGACTATCCAGGACATACTTGTGCGATCATATTCACTCAAGGATGTAACTTTAGATGCCCATTTTGTCATAATCCGGAGTTAGTTGACCCTCGGAGATTTGAAAGAAGTATTTCCATAGAAACCATTTTCGAGTTTCTAAATAAGAGGAAAAGGCTTTTAGATGCGGTGGAATTCACTGGAGGCGAGCCTACTTTACAGATAGATCTGTTAGATATCGCTAAAGAGATAAAAGATATGGGTTTTCTCGTAAAGTTGGATACAAATGGTTCCCTACCAGATGTAGTAAAGATGCTTGTTGAAAATAGAGTCGTTGATTATATCGCAATGGATGTTAAGACTACTCTCGATGATTACGATCGCGTGGCAGGTATTCAAGTCAATAAAGAGAACATTCGTAGGAGCATAGAAATAATCCGGAGTTCTGGTGTGGATTACGAGTTCAGGACAACGGTCCTCAGAAGTTATCATAACGAAGATGTAATGAGAGGTATAGGAGAAATGATCAGGGGTGCAAAGAGATATTATCTTCAAAATGGTCATTTTGATAAAACTCTCATGGATATCAAGGGTGTCTCTTTTACGAAGCCCGAATTAGAGAGGTTTCGCGACTTAATGCTCAAATATGTTGAATTCTGTGAGATAAGGATGTAAGGAGGTTAGATATGAAGGTTAAAAAAAGAGATGGGAGGATCGTCTTATTCGATGAGAATAGGATAGTTTCAGCCATTGCCAAGGCTGGCAAGGCGACGGGGGAGTTCGATCAGGAGATAGCCGAGTGGCTTGCACAAAAGGTTGTCATTGAGGTGGGAAGGCTTAATAAAACGGTGGTATCGATAGAGGAGATCCAGGATATAGTGGAAAACGTTCTCATGGATAATTACAAGAAGACGGCAAAGGCATATATTTTATATAGAGAACAACGTGCTCAGATGAGGGAACTCTCCAAAGCAGTTGATGTATCCAAGGTGGAGAAGTATTTGAAGACGGAAGATTGGCGCGTCAACGAGAATGCGAATATAGGGTATTCCCTTCAGGGTTTAAACGCTTATCTCTCTGGATTGATAAGCTCGAAATACTGGCTTCACAGAATATATCCAACTCAGGCGGCGGAAGCTCATATAAATGGAGATATCCACATTCATAATCTCTCCATGCTGTCCGCATATTGCGTGGGTTGGGATCTGGGAGATCTCCTGAAGAGAGGTTTTGGAGGTGTCTACGGGAAGATACAATCCAAACCGCCAAAGCATTTATCTTCTGCACTCGGTCAGATAGTGAACTTCTTGTTTACAACCCAAGGCGAAGCCGCAGGTGCCGTTGCTCTCAGTTCCTTAGACACTTATCTCGCTCCCTTTATCAGATACGATAAACTCACTCGAAATGAGTTAAGGCAATTGTTACAGGAGTTCCTTTTCAACATGAACGTCCCAACGAGAATAGGAGCCCAATCTCCTTTCAGTAATATCACTCTGGATATCACTCCACATCCGACATTAAAGGATGTACCGATCGTTATAGGTGGAAAGGAAATAATGGGGGAGAAATATGCAGATTTTCAAGAAGAGATGAATTTGTTTAATGAGGTTTTTTGGGAATTGATGTTAGAAGGTGATGGAAGTAACAGACCGTTCAGCTTTCCTATACCCACGATAAATATAACCAAAGATTTCGATTGGTCTAATCCTTATCTGAAGAACATGTGGAAGACCACAGCGAAATATGGGAGTCCATATTTCGCAAATTACGTTAACAGCGATCTGAAGCCCGAAGATGCGAGGAGCATGTGTTGTCATCTCAGATTAGATTTAGAAGAATTGAGGAAAAAAGGAGGAGGCCTTTTTGGGTCAGGAGAACTCACAGGAAGTATTGGAGTAATAACGTTGAATATGCCGAGAATAGGTTATACCTCGAATACAGAAGAAGAATTCTTCGAAAAATTGAATTATCTAATGGAAATATCGAGGGATGCCCTTGAGGTTAAACGAAAGATACTCGAAAAGTTTACAGAACAGGGCCTTTATCCTTATTCGAGGAATTATCTTAGTGAGGTCAAGCAGAGATTTGGTGGTTATTGGTCCAATCATTTTTCCACGATCGGCATCGTAGGGTTGAATGAAGCCTTGCTCAATTTCATGCATAAGGATATAGGAACAGAAGAAGGAATAAAGTTTGCTATTAAAGTGATGAATTTTATGAGAGATAAACTCGTAAAATATCAAGAAGAAACTGGACACCTATACAATCTTGAGGCTACTCCCTCGGAAAGCACGTCATACGAGTTGGCCAAATTCGATAAAGAGAGATTTCCAGATATAATAACTGCAGGAAAGGATGTCCCATACTATACGAATTCTTCCCAATTACCTGTGAATTATACGGACGATCCATTCGAATTGACGGAAAAACAGGAAGAATTACAGACATTGTATACAGGTGGAACTGTTATACATTACTTCCTGGGAGAATCTCTAAACAGTGGTGAAGAAGCAAGGATATTCGTGAGAAAGATATTCGAAAACTATAAGGTCCCCTATATCACCATTACACCTACATTTTCTGTGTGTCCCAAGCACGGATATATAAGAGGCGAGTGGAAATATTGTCCTTACTGTGATAGGGAATTGGTGGAAAAGTATGGGTCAAAAACGGCTGTTAAATATGCAGAGGAAATAAAAGATGGGTTTAAAATCGGATAAATGGATCAAAGATATGGCAATGAAATATAGGATGATAGAGCCATTCGAAGAAAAGCAAGTAAGAGATGGCACAGTGAGTTATGGCTTATCGAGTTATGGTTATGACATCAGGATCGCCGATGAATTCAAGGTTATATCGAACTTGATGGTAGGGGTGGTTGATCCCAAGAATTTTCCTACCGAAAATCTGATCACGGTAAAAGACACGGGGAAGGTTACGATTCCTCCTAATTCGTTTGTCCTTGCGAGGAGTGTTGAATACATAAGGATGCCTGAAAATGTGCTCGGCATAGTGGTGGGAAAGAGCACATATGCCAGGTGTGGAATAATCGTGAACATAACTCCTTTAGAACCTGGTTGGAAGGGTTATATCACCATAGAGATATCGAATACGAACCCAATTCCCGCTGTAGTATACGCAAACGAAGGGATATCACAGATCCTCTTCTTTGAAGGGGATGAGCAATGTAGCATCACCTATGGGGATAGGAAAGGGAAATATCAGGATCAAACGGGCATCTGGTTGCCGAGAATATGATAT
>WFSK01000166.1 GCA_015486095.1 Thermotogae bacterium | reverse complement strand
TAACCCTTTCTTTGCCCTTTTTCTTGTTGTACGTAAACGAAAACCAACATACAAAAAATGTTAATAAGAATATTACTATGAGTTTTGGGAGCAAGTCCAGCAGGTATGTGAGTAAGAAACGACTATCCATGACGGGTTCTGATCCTCTTCGAAAACCATATCCATAATGCTAACAGAAAAACTATGACAGTTATCGTGATTATAGAAGATAATATACTCGTCTTCCTCAACCACGTTATTCTGAATACCAATCTTTTAGCATCCATGAATACCGAAGGTGAGATCCTGTATCTGATACCCTTTTTGCTCCTCATAATCTCTACTTTCCCAATAGACTCTAAGGGAAAAAGATTTCCTTGTTTATCTATCATCGATACCTTTTCCATTTTCAAAACGTTGTCGAAGTGGAAATCGAAGATATAGGATGCCGCTTTCATCCTTTTATCTACAGGGATCTCTAAAGAAATCGTGTTCCTTTCCCCAGAACGTTTCAATGAGAAATTCGTTCTCAAAAAGGGAAGTATGGGTAATAATGGAGCATCGCTTTTCGAAGGCATGTACTTCCTTATCGAATTCAATTCTCTTAGATCTTTAAAGATGATTCCCCCCAATATCTCTCCTTTGTTGTATATCACTCTACGATGCTTGAATCCAACTGTATCGAATAGATCTGTCAACGCATTTGCTACATCTCTCGAAGAGTAAAACCTGTATATCAAATAGCCTTTTCCATACGAATCTATATCGATATATTGGACAACATCGATCGAAAATGCATAGATATCACATAACAAAAATATTAAGCTCAATAGAATTACGATATTATTTTTCTTCACAATGCGGTTTATACGATCGGGATCTTTATACCCTTTTCCTTCGCTATCTCTTTTGCCCTTTCATAACCTGCATCCGCATGCCTTACTATACCTATCCCTGGATCGTTGTTCAAGACTCTCTCCAGCTTATGCTCAGCCATTTCAGTACCATCTGCAACTATTACCATACCGGCATGTATGGAATATCCTATTCCCACTCCTCCTCCATGATGTACCGAAACCCAGGTAGCACCACTGCAAGCATTTAGAAGGGCATTCAAGATAGGCCAATCTGCTATGGCATCAGAACCATCTTTCATAGCTTCTGTTTCACGATACGGTGATGCAACAGAACCAGTATCATGATGATCTCGACCGATGACTATTGGGGCTTCGAGCTCACCCTTTCTCACCATCTCATTTATTGCCAACCCAAATTTCGCCCTTTCGCCATAACCAAGCCAGCATATCCTCGCAGGTAAACCCTGCCATTTAACCTTTTTTTGAGCAAGCTTTATCCATTTTTCTAAATGTTTATCTTCTGGGAAGAGTTCGAGGACTTTTTCATCCGTTTTGTATATGTCTTCGGGATTGCCAGATAGAGCAACCCATCGAAATGGCCCCTTGCCTTCCGTAAACAATGTCCTTATGAATTCTGGAACATATCCCTTTATATCAAATGCGTTATCCACCCCATGGTCTTTTGCCAATCTTCTGATGTTGTTCCCATATTCGAAGGCGATGGCACCTTTTTCCTGCATCGTCAATATGGCATTCACATGTTTAGCAACAGAATCATAGACTCTTCTTAAATATTCATCTGGTGCCCTGCGTCTTAATTCTGCAGCTTCTTCTACATCGAGACCCTCAGGGATATATCCGTTCAAAGGATCATGAGCAGCGGTTTGGTCAGTTACCACATCGGGTATGAAACCCCTTGCCAACAGTTCTGGATGAATCTCTGCTGCGTTGCCCAAAAGTCCTATGGAAACAGCTTTTCCTTCTCTTTTTGCCTCTTCAACCTGGTTTAACGCTTCGTCTATGGAATCGGTCCACGTATCGAGATAGCCTGTCTTCAACCTTCTATCGATCATATGTTTATTCACTTCTACGGCCAAGATGACTCCATCGTTTAACGTAGCAGCCAAGGGCTGTGCTCCTCCCATTTCTCCTAAACCAGCCGTTAAAACAACCTTGCCTTTTAGACTTCCATCGAAATATTTTTGTGCAACTGCATGAAGCGTTTCATATGTGCCCTGTAATATGCCTTGAGTTCCTATATATATCCAGCTTCCAGCCGTCATTTGTCCGTACATGATGAGTCCTCGTTCTTCCAATTCGTTGAAATATTCCCATGTTGCCCATTTGGGAACCAGTAGGGAATTCGCGATCAAGACTCTTGGAGACCATTCATTCGTTTTGAAGACACCAACGGGCTTTCCAGATTGAACAAGGAGTGTTTCATCGTTCTCAAGTTCCTTTAATGCATCGACGATCGCATCGAATGCTTCCCAATTTCTCGCAGCTTTACCAGTTCCTCCATATACTATGAGATGTGCAGGATCCTTGGCTACATCGGGATCAAGGTTATTCATCAACATACGCATAGGTGCTTCCGTTTGCCAAGATTTGCAGGTGAGTTTCGTACCACGAGGAGCATGTATTATCCTTTCGGACATTTATATCACCTTCTTTGCAATGATATGACTACAATTCGTATTATATCATACGGTGAAGTTCAGGATCTGATATCTATAAACCTACCTTTGTTTTCATCTGTTATAATAGGCCTTCGATGACGTCTTCTTCGGTAAGAAGGATAGTACTGTCCCCCACTTCCACCTCGTTTTTCTCCTACAGTTTTCGTTTCAGAACGATTTAGGGCTTGAACCTGTGTTTGCTGAACGTTCATTTGATTTTGAAAGGATACCGCAGCATTCTGTTGGACGGCAATAGCTACCTGTTGGTTTTGAGAAACCATCTGAGATGTATCTACTGTCCTTGCCATTATGACCTGCATTTCTATGGGTCTCATTTAATCTCCCTCATTTATATCTTATCATATTTCTTATTGTATCGACATTTTTATCTTTACTATTTACATATATCTAATACTAATAATAGTAATGTCGAGTTGAAACTGTCAAAGACTTCGATCTATTCGTTTTTAGTATCGTTTTCAGATGTTCAAAGATTTGTTGAAAAACATGTTGAAGGTGTCAAAACTCTTCAAGATAATTGAATGAGGAGTATTCTTCGCTGTTCAAAAACTGTACTCGTTAATCTTATGCTAATAACTACCTTCAAGTGTAGTGGCAAATATGGATTGCAGATGTTTCAAAAATGAAGGAAAATATGAAAAGACAACGTTTAAAATTCACTAAATACACAATTCAGTAGGATTTCTAAGTGTTCAAATTCTTCACTTTATCGTGCATCGCGTTCTCCCGATACGATGCCGATGGCACGCAGCCAACTATCGGCCTCTTTACCAAAGCCTTCATCTATGAATCGATAGTCGTTTTTACGAATGAATTCTCCAAGTTCATCGTGTAATCTGGTTAAAGTGCTACGTTCGAGTGATACCAATCGTTTTAACGTATCTTCGTCCTGGACGAGTTCTAAGGCACGCAAGAAATGTGGCAGACAAAGTCCAGCCGAGTTTGAGATAGCCTTTGTCATTTCTTCCTCATTGATATACTTGAGAAGAGTATGGATTGCGATATCTTCCATCGTATGACGAAGTGTACAGACTGGACACTCGGCAGAAGGTTGCAGATGTTTGATCAGTCTTTGAGCTTTTTGATTTACGTTGCGTCCCAAAGGAAGAGTATCGATATTTTTCAGCACATTCCCAATGATATCGTGATGTATAATGGCAATGCCAAGAGAATCTACATAATCTTTAGAAAGCCACCAGGCATGTTCATTGCAAAAACCTTGGGATTTTCGCAGATTCTCACGTACCTTTGGGTCGTTAACGTGTTCATACATAAGATTATTGATATAACGCCGAGTTGCCTTGAGTGAAAGACGACATATTGGACAACCCGGTTTAGTACATGCCTGAAGTAGTTCAAAGTACCTCATATCTTTTTCCATTTTTCTACCTCCATGAAATTCATTACTCGTATGTAATACCGACGAAAGCGAGCAACATGTTCACTCACACCCATGATGTCCATACCACCATTATTCCAAATATGATGACGTATCTTAGTGGACGAGTGCTGTGAGTGGTTGTAAGGCTGAAGGAATGTATCACATCGGCGAGAAACAGGACGTTTTGAGTGCATCGGCATTCAGGGAAGAATGCTCGATGCTGTCCGATGTGATACCGACGAAAGCGAACAACATGTTCACTCACATCCATGATGTCCACTAAGATACGTCATCATAACTCTCTTGTACTCTTCCCACATCTTCAAGACTTCCTCTTCATATATATTCCTCTTAGAATATCTCGCTTTAACAAACACATCGGTGATCTTCTTCCATATCCTCCGGATCAAGCCTGGCATATCATCGATCTCTCCCAGAAACTCATATGGAGTAAGATGAGGGTAAGGCTGAAAGTGATGTGAACGCCCATAAGAATACAGAATCTCGGCAGCATATCTTGGGTCTTTGGATATCAATTTTTTGAAAGATGCCTCGTTCAGTATATCTATTTCTTTCGATTCCTCTTCGGTTTTCTTCTTTTGGGCTACTTTTGGTCTCTTCATCTCCAAATTTTTGATGCCTTCTATAATGAGTAGAGCCATTACAAATACCGAGACCAACGTCATTGAGAGAATGAGAAGATTCTTTAAGGCAATTAGTGTTAGCATACCCTCATTTCCTTCGACTACGATCTTCGTAGGAGTTCCACTTGCAGTGATGTTAAACGATAATGCCTTCATCCAATTCATCAATCTTCCAGCGGTGGCAGATGAATGCGTACCTTGAGAGATTTGAGTGGCTATCTTGTATGCGATAAAGCCAACGATACCGACTAAGCAGACCGTGGTCACAAAACTCATTATGAGCAATAGATACCACCTTCTCGTTCCGGAAAGGATCTTATACGTAACCATGACTATGAATATTGCGAATTCGATCAACAGAATGGTTACTATAGGTGCTACGGGTATCTTCCACGAAGCAATCTCCCTTAACCAAGTGGATGACTTTTCGTATTTGTATTTTCTGACGAATATCACCCTTTTTTCATTCCTCGTCTTCTCATTCGGATTCTCATTTTCTTCATTGACGCTAAGGTTACTCGATTCATGACGATGTTGGAAGGAAATGATATGTTCGATCTTAGTTACATTCTGTTCGAAGTGTAAGGGAACTAAACCTACGATCAACACTACCGATGTTATCGTTAAGATATATGGAAGAAGGTATGTAAACCATCTCTTTGATAGGTTATCTTTCCCACTGGGTAATCTGAGCCTTTCCCATCCGTTTTCTACGACGAGAGTGTTTTTCAGGATGATGGTGATCATAAAGAGCATTGGAAGAAGTGCATACATAAAGACATCTCCTCTTCCCTTATACTCAGCCCATATCGCGAAGATGGATATCAAGATGAAGATTTGTATCTTTTTATTATTTTCAACGATGAAATGAGTATATATATCCATTAAATAATAAGAAAAGAACATGAGAAGAATAAAACCCAATTCGCGATTAACCCCAAAACCTTTGCCTATATTCTTCAGCTGTGTAACGAGTAATTGCAAAGGATATAAGGATAGAATACTCACATTTGGAAATAGAACGAAGTGGCAAAATGGTATCATAGATAACACGTATATAAAAAGTGGATAATAAGTCTTTTCGTATTTTAACTCCTTATATTTCAAATACAAGAAGATACTGAGAAATGATACCAAGAAAGGAAAAGCAAAGAGGTATCCTGTACTTTTTGTAAGGGTGTATACCAACGATATGAAAGTAAATATTTGAAATATCCACAATATTTTATACCTTATACTCACTTTGAAGCACCTCGTTTAACGAGTCTTGAGGGTCTATCAGATCTACCATTATGTTTTCTCCTCTCAGCATGGCTGCCGCTTCTTCTAGCCTTCGTATATCTGGAGGAAAGACATCGTAGTTTCTCTTATATCTATTGTATTGAGGCATTCTAAAGCCAAAAGGCATTACGAAGACTATCAGCCTTGAAATACGAGTCTTTATTCTCACGAGTAAAGGGAGTATGGATTTTGTCAAATACATGGAGAATAGGATGACGGTGGAGGAAAAGGTAAACGAGTAAATACTACTCTCCAACGCGGATTCTACAGAATACCTCGGGGAGTTCGTACCGTGTGTTCCTGCCAATCTTTCCATCAACGCCGCGAAATTCATACCTTCTACGATATCTATTGTCTTTTTATTACCGATAATATATAACTTCATCGGGATCTTGTTGTTCAGTAGGTATTCAACGATGGATGCGCCGGCCATGATCGCGTACTCCTCGTACCCCTCCCTTATATGACTCCATACCTTTTTGGCATATATTTCTTTGGACAGATTCAAATCTAAAAAGAGATGTACCTTCGTCGTCGCAGTGTATTCATACTTTTTAACGAGAAGTGTCCCACAATGTGCACTGGCCTTCCAATGTATCCTCCTCGCCGAGTCGTATGGTGAATACTCTCGAATACCATCTACATGATTGAGATCTTCCAGTAAACGATAGTCCGTTCGTAAGGTTGGTAAGAGTTCACGAACGGAGAGAGGGAGCTTGAAAATGGGAATACGTTCCGGGTATACAACTACATGTAAAGGTGCATTTACTATCTTCGTCCCCTTGATGATATCGAATGGGCCTGAGAGGGCAACGATTATATTCTTGAGGTCGTATATCCCTCTCTTCCGAAATTCTATTTTATAATCTACTTCTATTTCTTCTTTCCCCTTTAAGGATGTCCTGATCTTCATATTCTCGTTAACGAATAATGCTCCTTCAGTATTTGCCTTATCTTCCACGTTCAACAAAAAGATAGGAAACCTCGAGTTGTTTTTCACCTTGAGGTGAACACCGATGTGTTCACCTATGAATACGTAAGAGGTATCTATTGTCCTGCTCACTCTTATCTTTTTGAAGGCATCGAGAGTAGCAAAATATAGTAACCAGAGAAGTGCAACGAAGATGATAAACACAAATGTGATATTGGTTGGGAATAAGATAGACAACAGGATACAGATGCTCGTTAAGGATATAAGGGGTTTCCATTTCACGATTATCATCCTTTACACTAACTTTATCTCTACGGCATCGAGGATCTCCCCTAATATATCGATGCTACTCCGTTTCTTCAACTTCGCTTCCGGTTTCAGGATCAACCTGTGAGAGAGTGTTGGGAGAACGGCGGCTTTCACATCATCTGGAAGGACGTGATCTCTTCCATCTATTGCTGCAAGGGCACGAGATACTTTCATCAATGCAAGGGTTCCTCGAGGGCTTGCGCCCAGAGCCGTTTCGGACGCATTACGGGTAATTTTAACGATATCGACTATGTAATCTTCAACTGTTTTGTCCATGTATATCGCTTTCACGAGTTCCTTACACTCGTGAAATTCCTCTTTATCTATGACTTGCTCGATCGATTCGATGGGATGATGCTTGAATTGACTTTCCATCATCTCTATTTCGGCTTCTTTAGAAGGATATCCCATAGAGAGTCTTAGCAAGAATCTATCCAACTGTGCTTCTGGAAGGGGAAATGTCCCTTCATATTCTATCGGATTCTGTGTGGCTATGACAAAAAAATCTTTGGATAAATCGTGTTTATTTCCTTCAATGGTTACCTGCCCTTCCCCCATTGCTTCTAAGAGGGCAGATTGTGTCTTTGGAGTCGCACGATTTATCTCATCTGCCAAAAGTATTTCAGTAAATATCGGACCTTTTCGGAATACGAAGTCTGTTGAGCGCTGGTCATAAACGTACAGTCCCGTGAGATCAGAAGGGAGGAGATCGGGAGTGAATTGTACGCGTTTGAAAGATAATCCAAGTGATCTTGCAATCGCACGGGCGAGCATGGTTTTACCCGTACCCGGAACATCCTCCAATAGACAGTGACCACTGCACAAGGCGGAGGCGAAGACATAACGTATTACTTCTTCTTTACCAAATATAACTTGTGATACATTTGACAGCAACTTCTCGTATATTTCTTTAACTTTCATTGTTCATCACCTTCGAGCAGGGTAAGAAATATGGTAGCTGGAGCGTATTTAGAAATAAACATAAAAAACCTCCTATTCTATTTTTATGAACAGGAGTCATTGGCACAAGGCTCTTATGGTGGACTCCACCACCGAGGATTCTGTGATATTATACCACAAATTTTGTTTCCGAAGCTGTTTTTATATCTTGAATTCCTTCAAATATTCGTTCAAATCTTTTAAACTTTTTGCTAACAGTTCTTCTGTTTTCATAACCAAACCCTTCATAATATCCGTTTGTCGATCGGTAGCATCCTTTATATCGTCCATCTTCACTGCTATTTCATTTGACGATTTGGATACGGCATTCACGGTGTTCGCCATCTCTTCTGTCGATGCACTCTGCTCTTCCGCCATCGATGCTATGTTCTGTATCATCCCACTCGTTTTCGATACCGCTTCCAATATTTGGTTTAATCCTTCTGTTACCTTATTCATAACCTCTTCGCCCACTTCCACCGCCTTTGTGGTATCTTTCACTACCTTTATCGTGTTCTCGGTATTCTCCTGTAT
>WFSK01000165.1 GCA_015486095.1 Thermotogae bacterium | reverse complement strand
GTCCCCAAGGGAATGGGAAAACTTTCAGGAGAAATAAAAATTAAACTTTCTTCTTTTGAATCATCTTTCATCACTACTTCTATGATCCACAAAGCGATAAAATCCATCATGAATGCCACATCCAGAAGCGAACAACATTTTCACTTACACTAACGCTGCACGCCAATAAACTCTATGAGATGGAAGGCATATCTTGGTGTGCATCGTCGATGTGAACGAACACGTTGCTCGCTTCTGTCGGTAGCATATTGGTCAGCATCGAGCATTCTTCCGTGAATGCCGATGCACTCAAAACATCCTGTTTTTCGCCAGTATGCTACCTTCCTCCAGCTTCGCAACCACTTACAACACTCGCACATCGAGATATCCCTCCTACCTCATTACCTGACACAGTCGATTCGGATTGAGATTTAGCATATTAAATATGTTATAATAAAACAACAAAGGGGGCAAAACAGATGAAAAGATATACTTTATTGTTTACTTTTTTATTGTTTTTAACATTACAGGTCTTTGCTACCGAATTAAAGATAGGTGTTTGTTTACCGTTTACCGGTGAAGGAAGAGTAAATGCCGAAAGAACATGGGATGCAATTCAATTGGCGAATGAGTTGATGCCTTCCGTTGGGGATTACAAGATAATTTTGATGAGAAGAGATGATAAGACGAATCCAGATGAATCTCAAAAAATCACGAGTCAGCTGATCGATGAAGGTGTCGTTGCCCTCATCGGTTATCCCTGGAGTAGCTTAGCTATCGCCGCATCATTGGTAGCGGAAAGCGCAAGAATTCCTCTGGTATCTACATACTCTACGAATCCCTTAACGACGGAAGACAAGAGGTATATCTCTCGAGTTTGTTTTATCGATTCCTTTCAAGGTGAGGTTGCAGCCAATTTCGCTGTAGGGGAATTAAAAGTTAATAACGCCGTATTGATCGTCGATAGGAGTGAACCCTACTGTATGGGACTTGCTAACTATTTCAGGCAAGCTTTTATTAGTTTAAAAGGAAGAATATTGCGCTCTTTTTACTTCAAACGTGATGATCCTGAATTCGCCTTGAAGAATCTTGCAGAAAAGACCATCGAATTGAATCCCGATATGATCTACATACCGGCATATTATAGAGAATTGGGTATTTTAGTAAAGAGTCTAAGAGAAATGGGATATAAAGGGATTTTGGCGTGTGGAGATACAGGAGGGAATGACGACGTCTTCAAATATGCTGGAGATAGTGTGAATGGACTTTATTTCACCGATCATTTCAATGTGGAAGCTGCAAAAACAAGGGCTGCAAGATATTTTGTAACCGAGTTTGAGAAAAGGTATAATATTGTTCCCCCTACCTCATCAGCCCTTGGATGGGATACATATCTGGTCGTGTACAACGCCGTAAAATCATGTGTATCTGCAGGTGAGAAACCTAATCCTGAAAACATAAATTATTATATAAGACATACGAAAAACTTAGAAGGTGCAACGGGAGTCATAACCATCGATCCTCAAACGGGAAATCCGACTAAATCTGCGGTTATAAACATATGGAAAGACGGTGAAATAAAGTTATATACGATCGTAAACCCATAAACCACTCATTACACCCTTACAAATATCTTCCTTGCCATATTTCTACCCAAGCCAATTCTCGTTTCGTCCAATGCCACTATTAGAGGGCCGAATTCTGCGCTGGATACGACTTTGAGCTTTACCCCGGGATATATTCCCATGTTGGCCAGACGCGAAGAAAGGCCTCTTCCACCAACGATCCTAACTACTTCCACTACTTCGCCTGCTTTTGCATATATCAAAGGCACCATCATAGCTCCTTCACGATTATCTGATCGGCTTCTGCCTTCCTCAAAGAGAGATGATATCCTTTAATAGATATCTCTATTGGGTCACCAAGGGGGGCTACCCTTTCTACTCTTACCCGCGTGCCAGGAACCGCTCCCATATCGAGAAGTCTTGTTTTCAGGCTCCCCGTTCCATTCACCTTGATTATCTCAGCTTCATCACCTTTCTTGAGTTTTCCAAGTGTCATATATCCTTCTCCTTTCGTTGATTTATTATGGTTGGAATTGAAGATATCCGAATGTTGTTCAACGAGCATTGTGAACCTCGCGAGTGATTCAAGAGTCTCATTGTGGAGATCGTGTTCCATCTTATGGGCATCTTCTTCTGCTATCTCTTCTTTTACGCCTAAGACGTCATGAAGAAATCTATAGATAGTCTCATGCCGCTCGTAGATCCGCTTTGCAATTTCAACACCTGCATCCGTTAACATTACATAGCCATATTTTTCGTGCTCTACCAATTTGTTTTCTGAAAGGACTCTTATAGCATTCACGACGGATGGCATCTTCACCCCCCGTTTTTTCGCGATATCCTTAAGCCTTACGATCTTTCGGTCTAAGCTCAATAGGAATATATCCTGCAGATAATCTTCAACACTCTCAGTAAGAGTACGCTCCATCTTCATCGCTTCCCGTGTATCACACCTACTCTTTCTTAAAATAAACTAACACTGTTATACCACCTTAATTTTATCAAAAACCCTTCTCTTTGTCAACAACTGGCCATTATCAGGCATTAAAGAAGGTTAATGAGGAATCTATGAAGCTTTACAGTCGAAGCTGCTTATACTTTCATAACCTTACGCTTTGGAGCATCTTTTGGGAATTTCATTTTACACTACCACTTCTGCGACGAAAGTCTCTATCACCTCTCCAGGTTCAAAGACATTTTCTCCAAAAAGTCTCTATATGGAATTTGATCGCAGATTTTACGTCTTCCAGAGCTTCTTCATATGTATTTCCCCCGCCAACTACTATTCTCTTTAATCCTAAAGGGTAGGCTACATATCCCTCAGGATGTTTTTCAACTATTATTTTCAGCTCTCTCATACTTACACCTCACTTTTTATAAACCTTTAAACCTTATATCTTTACTTCTTCCGGTTACCTTATCTTTTCTTTCATCCTACGACAATTCAATTATAGCATATTATACCTCAAGAAAAGGCGTCGTATAGGAGCCTTTTTCAGTGTTATCACCTGTTTTTTTATACTTGCCTTCCGCTATGCCTTACATCGTGATGGAATACAGGCCAAGGAATATTCGCAAAGGCTACCGCTGTGTGGCAGAGAGACCATCTGATTCCGTGTACGTCCCTCCATTCGCCGTATGACCCCATGTCTTGAAATGGATAGTATAGAAGAATATAATTTCTTTAAGATGCGGATATGAAATGAGAAGGTGAGTGAGAGTATGTTAATAATAAAAGTTGAAGAGCTTAAAAGTGAGAGAAGAATGCTTCGAATAAGGGAAGTTTTGCCATGGAAAACCTTTGAATTCAGAGGTGAAATGCATAGGGTTTTGCAACCAATTCAAGTAGATATTTCTGTACACAGGGAAGAGAAAGATATAATAGTGAATGGAACTGTAAGAACTGTTTTGGAAGCCAGATGTGATAGATGTTTGACGAAGTTAGAATTGCCCCTGAAGGGCGAAATAGAGGCTGTATATAAACGTTATGATCCTGCCAAGGGACCCATGGTGATAAGCGGAGAACTTAAAGATTGTGATAATGTGATATACTATTCTGATGATGAGATAGATCTCACGGATAGGGTAAGAGAATCTCTTTTGTTAGAGATACCAATGAAGATCTTATGTAAGGAAGACTGTAAGGGTATATGTCCATATTGTGGGGCAAATCTGAATGAAGAGCCAAATCATAAATGTACGAGAATGTATGGAGTAAGAGCACAAGAATCGAAATTCTCTGTTTTGAAAACGCTTAAGTTATGAGAGAGGAGGCTTAGAAATGGCAGTACCTAAGAAGAAGATGTCAAAGTCAAGGATGCGGAAAAGAAGAGCGAAGTTCTATACAGCGCGATCTGTAAATTTTGTGAAGTGTCCGAAGTGTGGTGCTCCAAAATTACCTCATAGAGTGTGTACGGAGTGTGGTGAATACAACGGAAGACAGATCTTAGAAGTCTGAGTGAGGAGAAGAGATGAAGATCGCAGTCGATGGAATTGGTGGAGATCGGGCCCCTGGAGAGGTGATCAAAGGTTGTGTAGACGCCTGCGAGAAGTACGATGTTGAGATCATACTTTTGGGCCCAAGAGAGCTGTTAGAAAGGGAATTGTTAAAGTATGGTAATATTTCTAAGATAATCATAGAGGATGCTCCACAGGTCGTTGCGATGGATGAAAAACCTACCCGGATACTTCATGATTTCAAAGATTCTGCCTTTTTCAAAGGTGCAAAACTCATAAAAGAAGGTCAGGCAAAGGCATTCGTGAGTGCTGGAAACACTGGAGCGATACTGGCTGCTTCAACGTTCATCATAGGTAGAATAAAGGGTGTGGAACGCCCTGCGATTGCAACTGTTGTCCCTTCTCTTAAGGGAGATGTTATCATTATAGATGCGGGGGCAAATGTTGTTTGTAAACCTATACATCTTTTACAATTTGCCCTGATGGGTAAGGTTTATGCAAAGAACATCCTATCCATCGAGAAACCGAGGGTAGGTCTCTTGAGTAACGGTGAAGAGAGGGAAAAAGGAACGGAACTCGTTAAGAAAGCGTACTCCATGATATCGGAAGAGATGCCGGATAATTTTTATGGAAATGTTGAAGGCAGAGATATAGGGCTTGGTACCGTGGACGTTGTGGTAACAGATGGTTTTAGCGGCAACCTGGTTTTGAAGGCCATAGAGGGGGCTGGAAAGTTATTTACCTCTACTTTAAAGAAATCTATAATGGACTCTTCTTTCACTGCAAAGATGGGAGCATTGTTGATGCGGAAGGTGTTTTCCGATCTGAAGAGGCGATTTGACTACAGAGAATACGGGGGATCGTTCCTAGTCGGGGTTAATGGCGTGTCAGTTATAGCACATGGCTCTTCGGATGCACTCGCTATAAGAAATGCGATACGTGTAGCCATGAAAGGAGTAGAGATGAATCTGGTAGAAAAGATCGAAGACGGGTTGGAGAAAGAAACGTAGCGATGTGTGGCATATTCGGTTACATTGGGAAACGTGAATTGAAAAAGACATTGTTAGAGGGCCTAAAGCGCTTAGAATATCGTGGATACGATTCGGCGGGGATTGCTATTGTAAATAAGGATTCTATCTACCTCAATAAGGTTGCTGGTAAGATAGACGATCTGGCTTCGAAAGTGAACTTTAACATTCCTATGTATAATACTTGTGGAATAGCGCATACCAGGTGGGCAACTCATGGAGCTCCAACGAAGAGGAATGCTCATCCTCACGTGGATTGTAAGGGCGATATCGCTATAGTGCACAATGGCATCATCGAAAATTATCTTGAGCTGAAGGTAGAATTATTACAAAAGGGACATGTCTTCGATTCTGATACGGATAGCGAGGTAATAGCTCATCTGATAGAGGAATATTATGCCGGTGATCTCGAAGAGGCCGTGAGAAAGGCTGTGCAACGCTTGAGGGGTGCATACGCGATATGTGTTATATCCATCAACGAACCAGATAAGATGGTAGCGGCGAGGAATGGGAGCCCATTGGTGGTGGGTTTAGGCGATGACGAATCCTTTGCAGCCTCTGATGTAACTCCTATGTTACGATATACGAAAAGAGTTATATTCATCAAAGATGGAGAAATGGTGGTGATAAAAAGGGATTCGATCGCACTAAAAACCATAGAGGGGGAATTTGTAAAGCCAGAAATTCAGCAGATAGATTGGGATGCAGCACAAGCCGAACGTGGTGGATATAAGTATTTTATGTTGAAAGAAATATTCGAGCAGCCGAGGGTTATGAAAGATACCCTGTATGGAAGATTTAGTAAGGACGGGAATATCGAATTTCCTCAGCTGGAAGACTGGAAGGATTATCTTCGCTCTCTCAGACGCATCTCTATAGTTGCCTGCGGAACATCCTATCACGCAGGATTGGTGAGTAAATATTTCATAGAGGAAATAGCCGGCATCCCCGTCGATGTTGATGTTGGTTCTGAATACAGATATAGATATGTATTACCGGATGAGGAATCGCTCGTAATAGCGATCTCTCAGTCTGGAGAAACGGCGGATACACTCGGTTCTGTAAGGAAGATCAATGACAAGGCAAAGACACTCGCAATATCGAATGTTGTTGGTTCTACATTAGAAAGAGAAACGGATAAGGTAATAAATGTGAATGCTGGGCCCGAGATAGGAGTGGCTTCTACAAAGGCTTATACTGCACAACTTATGACGATGTATCTGTTTGGATTGTATCTCGCTCAGCTCAAAGATAAAATAGATATTCGAGATTACTCGAAAGAATTGTTAAAGATGAATGAGTATGTGGAGATGATATTAAGAGAGGATGAAAAGATAAAAGCTATTGCCTCTAAGTACAATCACTACGATAATGCCATGTACATAGGCAGAACATATAACTATCCTTCTGCTTTAGAAGGGGCATTGAAGTTGAAAGAGATCTCTTATGTGAATGCCATCGGTTACCCTGCTGGTGAGTTGAAGCATGGCCCGATAGCTCTGTTAAACAGCAACTTCCCTGTCGTTGCGATCAATCCGAACTCTCGTGTGTATGATAAGATGTTATCTAATATACAAGAAATAAAGGCTCGAGATGCAAAGGTGATAGCCTTGGTAACAGAAGGGAACGACTCCCTGAACAGTCTTTGTGATGATATCATCTTCATACCCAATATCAAAAGTGTCTTTTCTCCCATTCCGATAGCGGTTGCGGAACAGCTGTTGGCATATTATATAGCAGATATGAGGGGTATAGATGTAGATAAACCCCGTAATCTGGCGAAGAGTGTCACTGTGGAGTGAGAAGAGGGGAATGAGGGAAAATATAGATACAAAAACGATATTAAAAGCGATATACGATGCTATAGAAGCGAAGGATGGAGAAGACATAGTCGTTTTAGATGTGAGAAAGTTTCCGATACTAACGGATTATTTTGTTATTGCCAGTGTCAAATCCAAACCCCAGATAAAAGCGATGAAATCTGCGATCTTAGAGGAATTGGATAAATTGAACCATAAGGTGATATATTATGATAGATCTAATGAATTGGAATGGACTATAATAGATGCCAACGATATAGTGATTCATCTCTTCAAAGGAGATGCACGTTATTTTTATGATTTGGAAGGGTTATGGATAGAGGCTAAAAGAGTAAAACTCGATGAACGATCCTAACTGTGAATTCATCTATTAAATGTTGGATTAAAAGATCGTGTAGACTGCCCTCAAACCTATTTGATAGAATGAAGTTCCATAACATTACGAGGGTTAAAAATACTCATTTACTGGAGTGAAGCGAATATATGAAATAAGGAAGGACGGTGGAATTAAGATGTCTGAATACGATCATCAACACATCGAGACCAAATGGCAAAAACTGTGGGAAGAGGCGGGGATTTTCAAGACTTCTAACCGCTCGAACAAAAAGAAGTTTTATAATCTGGTTATGTTTCCATATCCTTCTGGCACGTTGCATGTTGGCCATGTGAAGAACTACGTACTCGGTGATGTACTCGCGAGGTATAAACGTATGAGGGGTTATAACGTCTTGAATCCTATGGGATACGATGCATTTGGTTTGCCTGCTGAAAATGCTGCGATAGAGAACAGAACTCATCCGGCGAAATGGACGTACAACAACATAAACATAATAAAAAAGCAATTGAAAAGACTCGGTATGAGCTATGATTGGGATAGAGAAGTATACACATGCAAAGAAGATTATTATAAGTGGACGCAATGGCTCTTCTTGAAACTCTACGAAAATGGTTTAGCATACAAAAAGAAGGCAGCTGCGAATTGGTGTCCTCATTGTAAAACTGTTCTGGCAAACGAGCAAGTCGTGAATGGTAAATGTGAAAGATGTGGAACACCGGTCACAATAATCCAGTTAGATCAATGGTTCTTTAAGATCACCGCCTATGCCGAGAGGTTGCTGAAGGATCTCGATAAACTCACCGGTTGGCCTGAACGCGTTCGTGTCATGCAGAGAAATTGGATAGGAAGAAGTGAAGGGGCGGAGGTAGATTTTCCTATAAAAGGAATGGGCAGAAAGATAAAGATATTCACCACGCGTCCGGATACGCTTTGGGGTGTAACGTTTATGGCACTCGCTCCGGAGTCTCCACTCGTAGAGGAATTGGTAACCGATGAAAGGCGTTCAGAGGTATCGGCATTCTTAGAGAGGATCCAAGGTGAAGATAGGTTTAAAAGGACTGCTGCAAATGGTCCAAAAGAAGGCGTATTCATAGGAAGATGGGCGATAAATCCCGTTAATGGAGAAGAGGTCCCCATATACGTTGCCAACTACGTTCTAATGGAGTATGGTACGGGTGCCATAATGGCAGTCCCTGCACACGATAAGAGAGATTTCGACTTCGCCAGGGCATATGCGCTACCCATTAAACGCGTTATAGCTCCTTCCGATGGCTCCGAAGATACCCTCCCTTATACTGCATACGGTACCATGATAAATTCCGATAAGTTTTCTGGTTTATCCGGTAAAGAAGCAATAGATGCTGTTATCGATTATTTGGAAGAAAGGGGAATAGGGAAGAGAAACGTGAATTACAAGTTGAGAGATTGGCTCATCTCCCGGCAGAGATTTTGGGGCACTCCTATTCCCATAGTATACTGTCCGAAGTGTGGAATGGTTCCTGTGCCAGAGAATCAATTACCAGTCAGATTACCGGAAGAGGTAGAATTCCCTGAAACGGGTGCATCTCCGCTGCCGAATCTGAAGGAGTTCGTTCAAACTCGTTGTCCTCGTTGTGGAGGTCCTGCAACGAGAGAGGTGGATACGATGGATACCTTTATAGATTCTTCTTGGTATTATTTGAGATACGTGAATCCACACCTGGATGATAAGCCTTTCGATACCAACGATGTTAACGCGTGGCTTCCCGTAGACCAATATATAGGAGGGATAGAACACGCCGTGCTTCACCTTATGTATTCGAGGTTCATAACGAAGGTCTTGTATGACCTTGGATATGTGAATTTCGATGAGCCATTTGAAAATCTCTTCACTCAAGGAATGATCTACTATAAGGGGGCGAAGATGTCCAAATCAAAGGGGAATGTCATCTCTCCTGATGAGTTAATAGCACGTTATGGTGCAGATTCCGTTAGGATGTATCTCCTCTTTATAGCTCCTCCAGAAAACGATGCAGAATGGAATGATTCGGGTTTTGAAGGTGTTCATCGTTTCATTCAAAGGATCTGGAGACTTTATGATGAGTATACTCCCAGACTGAAAAACGTGGTAGTAAAGGATATGTCGTTGAAAACCCTGAAGGGAGATGCGGAAAGAAGACTGTACATCAGGTTGAATAAGATCACGAAGAAGATAACTGATGATATCGAACGTGACTTTCATTTTAATACCGCTATAAGTGGACTTATGGAACTTCTAAACGAGGTATACGATTATGTTCAAGAGAAAAACGATGTTTCTAAAGATTTTGCACTCCTCAAGTTCATTCTCCAAAGGTTTGTGACTTTGATATATCCATTCGTCCCGCATCTTGGAGAAGAACTATGGGCTCTTTTGGGAAACAAACCTTTCTTGGCGAATGAGCCTTGGCCCAGCTACGATAAGGATGCTCTCATCTCTGAGGAGCACGTCATCCCCATAACGATCAACGGTAAAGTTCGTGATAGAATAGAGGTGAATAGATCGTTATCGGAAGAGGATATAAAACGTATGGTCCTGGATAGAGAAAAGATAAAGAGATGGATAGACGGAAAGAAGCTGGAAAAGATAATAGTGATCAAGGATAAGATCGTGAATATGGTTGTACGTTGAGGATGGAGAGGGAAGATGAGAGAGTGTAGCATTCCAAAGCCTACGGTTAGAAGACTCCTCTTATATCTGAGGTGTCTTAAAAGCATAGATATCAATAGGCGCCCCACTATATCTTCAAAAGAGTTGGCAAACGTATTGGGTATAAACCCGAATCAAGTGAGAAAAGACTTATCTTACTTTGGTCAATTTGGAAAAAGGGGCGTTGGTTACAGCGTAGTAAAGCTGAGAGAATCTCTTGAAAGAATAGCAGGCATTAGTAACATATGGAATATGGCAATAGTAGGCATGGGTAACTTAGGGAAGGCGATATTGAATTACTACGAAGGTACAGAAGAACCTTCTCTCAAGGTAGTAGCTGTCTTCGATAAGGATCGTAGGAAGATCGGTAAAAGAGTGGGTAAAAGGTTTAAGATAAGAGATATCAAGCATTTTCCATCTGCTGCCCGAAGGTTGAATATTGATATAGTCTTGTTAACGGTTCCTCCAGATGCTGCTCAGGATGTTGTAGATGTGGTGATCAAGGGTAAGATAAAGGGGATATTGAACTTCTCAACCACCCATATCAAAGTCCCGAAGGATGTATTCGTAGAAGATGCTGATATCAATATATTCTTGAGAGTACTGATCTTCAGTATCATACGTCAAGAACAGTGTGTATAACCTATGAAACGTGTCGCTGTCCTCGGCTCAACCGGTTCTATAGGTAAACAAACTCTGGAAGTGTTAAGCCACATTGGAGGATACGAAATCGCATCTCTGAGTGCCAACGAAAACCTTTCTCTACTTCTTAAGCAGATCAGGGAGTTCCACCCGGAAAACGTTTATATACGAGATCCCATCGATGCCAGGGTCATAAAGAAGTACTATCCGAGAATAAATGTATTTTCTGGTAAAAATGGGCTTTTGGACCTCACAGATATTCCTGCAGACACATGTGTCATGGCCATATCGGGCTTTGCGGCGTTAAAACCTCTGTTGAATTTAATAGAGAAAGGTATCGATAGAATAGCACTGGCAAACAAGGAGTCTATCGTGTGCGCTGGGGCGGTGATCACCGAGAAGTTAAAGCATTCTTCCTCGACTTTGATACCCGTAGACAGTGAACACAGTGCTATATTTCAATCGATATCATCGAATCCTCGAAAATTCGTATCGAGATTGATCTTAACTGCTTCTGGTGGAGCGGTAAGGGATATTCCCCTCGAGGAATTGAAAACGGTAAGTATTGAAAAGGTATTGCAGCATCCGAATTGGAAGATGGGATTCAAGATCACTGTAGATTCTGCAACGATGGTGAACAAGGCATTTGAAGTTATGGAGGCAAGGTGGCTGTTCGATGTAGAGCCGGAAAGAATAGATGTACTCATACATAGGGAAAGCATAGTTCATTCACTTGTCGAATTCGTCGATGGAAGTATGATAGGACAGATGAGCATCCCAGATATGCGGCTTCCAATACAGTACGCCCTAACATATCCTGATAGAAAGTCTTCTTTAGTGCAAACGCTCGATCTCAGTTCCATTGGCAGACTCACGTTCGAAAAAGTGGATATCGAGAGGTATCCCGCTTTTCCGTTGGGATATGAGGTCTTAAAAGAAGGAGGGATCATGCCTACCATACTGAATGCAGCCGATGAAGTGGCTGTGAATGCCTTCTTGAATAAGGAGATCACGTTTGGTGATATACCATATGTTATTGAGAAAGCCCTTAGCAGTGTTGAAAATAAAATGAACCCATCTGTTGAGGAGATAGAAGAGGCGAATGAGATCGGGAGGGAAGTGGCGAAAAGAATAATAAAAGATATTTGTTGACAGAAGAAAGCAGTTGGGTATAGAATGTGGAGGTGAAGTTTGTGATAGGAATAAGGGGGGCTACTTCGGTGGTGTCTGATGATGAGATATCTGTACGGGAAAGAGTTGCAGAGCTCGTAAGAGAGATCCTGGCAAGGAACAAGATTCAAAAGTTGATAGCGATCATCTTTTCTGTTACGCCTGACATAACATCGATTAATCCTGCTACTGCAGTTCGAAATGATCTGCACTTAACAAAAGTACCCATGATGTGTTTTCAGGAAGCTATGTTTAACGATTCACCCGGCCATATGATCAGAGTACTCGTGCTATGTGAATCTCAGACGAAGAATTTCGTTTATCTCCACGATGCTGTTGATTTGAGGCCAGATCTGGAGGTGGAAGCATGATAGTTGTCCTTAAACCTGGTAGTGGAGATGAGGAAATAAAGAAAGTCGTGGATTTGGCCAAAAAGCTTGAATTAGGCTATCACATATCAAAAGGCGCCGAGAGAACGATTATCGGTATCATAGGAGATGATAGATACCTTGCCATCGAGTACTTTAAGGCATTGCATTGTGTCGAAGATGTGATACGTGTTCTAAAACCCTACAAGCTCGTTGCGAGAGAATTTCAGAATGAAGATAGCATTATCTGGATCGATGATGTACCCGTTGGAAATGGCTATTTCACGATCATGGCAGGACCTTGTGCGATCGAAGACCGTGAGATGATAATGGAAACAGCGGATTTTCTTTCTTCACATGGAGTGAGGGTACTCAGAGGCGGAGCCTTCAAGCCGAGGACTTCTCCTTACTCCTTTCAGGGTCTTGGTGAAGAAGGACTCAGGTACATGAGAGAAGCCGCTGATACCTATAACATGAAGATGGTTACAGAGGTTATGGGAGTAGAAACTCTGGAGATGGTCCTACATTATACCGATATTTTGCAGATAGGTGCCAGGAATTCTCAAAATTTCCACCTTCTCAAGAGGGTGGGAGAAGCGAATAAACCTGTACTGCTTAAGAGAGGGTTTATGAATACGATCGAAGAACTCTTACTCTCGGCAGAATACATCGCGGTAAGAGGGAATACCGAAATAATTCTATGTGAAAGAGGGATTCGAACCTTTGAAACGGCTACGAGAAATACACTCGATATATCTGCGATCCCCATCGTAAGATTACAATCACATCTCCCCATAATAGTCGATCCAAGTCATGCGGCTGGTCGTAGGGATATCATTCATTCTTTAGTCAAAGCTGCTATCGCTGTGGGTGCACATGGTATTCTCGTAGAGGTTCATCCAAGACCAGAAACAGCGCTCTCAGATGGAAAGCAGAGTTTAAATTTTAGCGAATTCGAGGAGCTCTTGCGTGGTGTAAAAGAACTATCGCAGGTAATGGGAGTTGAGGTGAGATGAGAGTGGCTGTTCTTGGTGGGGGTAGCATTGGTGGTTCTATAGCTCTTCACTTGAAGAATAAGGCATGGGATATCGTTGTCAATGATGTCGATGAAACGATTGTGGAGGCATTGAAAGAAAGAGAGATCGAGAAGTTCGAGAGGATCCAGGATATATCGGTTGAGATGTTGTTGTTATGCGTTCCGATGAACGTTGAAGAAAGAGTGCTGGAAGATATTCGATTTTCTGAGACGATCATGGATGTCTCAAGTGTAATGACACCATTCGTAGAGATAGCCGAGAAAAGAGGTTTGCATTTCATTGGAGGACACCCTATGGCAGGGAATGAAAGGAATGGGATAGAGGGCTGGGATCCATCTATGTTCGAAGGGAAACCATTCTTTCTCTGCAAAACCTCGAAGGCAAACGATGAAGATGTTCGGAAGGCGATCTCCGTTGTCGAAGGATTGGACATGATCCCCATGTGGCTTACCCCTGCTCGACATGATGAGATCGTTTCGAAGGTGAGTCAATCTACCTTCTTCTTCTCACTCATTGCCAGATACATCGGAGGAGATTTCGAAAGATTTGCGGGGCCTGGATACGAATCGACCATAAGATTATCCAAACAGAACATCGAGATGGTATTGGATATGATAAAGTACAACCGGATGAATATCCTGAGAGACTTGAAGAAAGGGGAAGGTTTCTTAAATGAAGTTATACATCTTGTAGAAAAAGGCAAATTCCTTGAGATCGAAGAGATGTTGGAGAGAAGTGGATCATGAAAAGAATAGCTCCAGCACATCGAGTACGAGGTATTTTAAAGGTCCCTCCCGATAAATCCATCACTCACAGGGCTTTGATCTTATCTTCCATCGCGAAGAGCGAGAGTGTTCTGTACAACCTTCTCGAATGCGATGATACCTTAAGAACATTCGAGATCCTGAACAAACTTTCGGTAAAATTCAAAGGGGATTTTTCAAGGCTGGAAGTCTTTCCTCCTACTGAGTTTTCTACCCCCTTTAGCCCTCTGTTCTGTGGAAATTCGGGGACGACTGCTCGAATCATGATGGGTGTACTTGCATCTGTGAAGGGATTTTATGTCCTGTATGGAGATGAATCGTTGTCGAGGCGTCCGATGAAGCGCGTTGTAAAGCCTTTGAAGAAGATGGGAGCCACTATGCTTGGACGCAATTCGGATGAAAATCTTCCCGTTGCTATTCGAGGGACAAAGCTAAATGGGTGTTTTCATAAGCTCGAGGTTGCCAGCGCGCAGGTTAAGAGTTCCTTGATCTTGGCAGGGCTTCGAGCCGAGGGAAAGACTATCGTAGAGGAACCGTTCAAGAGCAGAGATCATACTGAAAGGTTGCTTAGCCACATGGGGGCAAAGCTTAGTGTAAAGGAGAATATGATCGAGGTAGAGCCCTCAGAAATTGAAGGATTTAACCTCGAAGCCCCGGGTGATTTTTCATCTGCAGCCTATTTCATCGTTATGGCTGTCGCTCATCCCGATGCGGAGATCAGGATCGAGGGTGTGGGATTGAATGAAACCAGAACGGGATTGCTCGAACTCCTGAAACGAATGGGTGCAGACGTGGAGTGGGAAGTAACCGAGAGTCAACCAGAACCTGTTGGTCAAATAACGGCTCGATCATCGACGTTATCGGGGATAGAAGTGGGTGGAGAGATCATACCTAAGGTCATAGATGAATTGCCGTTGTTGGCGTTGTTAGGAGCGGTAGCAAATGGTACCACGGTAGTTCGAGATGCCGAAGAGTTGAGAAAGAAGGAATCGGATCGCATAGCATCGATCGTTGAGAATATGAGAAGACTTGGTTTGGAGATCGAAGAAAGAAGAGATGGTTTTATCGTTAAAGGACCTCAAAGGATCCAAGGAGGCATCGTATCTTCAAGAGGAGATCACAGGATCGCCATGACCTTCTCGTTAGCCGGTATCCTAAGCGAAGAGGGTGTAGGGATAACAGATGCCGAATGCATTAGGATTTCATTTCCCAACTACTTCGATCTCCTGAAAGGGGTGACCAAGTGAAGAAGTATTGTATAATTGGGCATCCCATCGCTCATAGTCTTTCACCCTCGATCTACAACCGTTATTTTCAAGCGATGAATATCGAAGCGAGTTATGAAGCCAGAGATCTCGATCCGGCCAGTTTCGATGAGGAAGTTCTTGGTATAATCCGGGGTTATGATGGCTTTAACATAACCATTCCATTCAAGGATAAGATCTTACAATATCTCGATCTGGACAGGGGTGCTGCAGAGATAGGTGCTGTGAACTGTGTTTTCGATGGGAAAGGTTATAACACCGATTGGATAGGGTTCATCAGATCCTTACAGGGTATCGAACTGATCCCTCCCGTAATGGTGATCGGTGCTGGAGGAGCTGCTCGAGCCATCGTATATGGCCTGTACAGGATGGGGATTCATGATTTGCATCTTATGAACAGAACACAAAGTAAAGCAGAGGAACTTTCACAAAGTTATTCAAAGCGATTCGGTATGAAGATCTATGTTCACCCCTTTTCGGCTCTCGAACGTATGATCAAAAGGGCAGGTACACTGATCAATGCCACATCGGTTGGCCTAAAGGGTGAGCATTTTAACGTTACTCCGGAGACGTTTAGCGATGTGAGAGTTCTTTTCGATGTGATCTACACGAAAACGCCTCTTCAAAGGCTCGCAGTTCGTCAAGGAATAAAGGTTGTCATGAATGGTAGATCTATGCTTTATCATCAGGCCGTTGAAAATCTTCGGATATGGGGAATCCTGAAGGAAGATCACTTTCATCGAATATTCGAGGAGGTAACGAGTTGAAGATCACTGTGGGAGGTGACTCGCATGGTCGTTCCATGATAGGTGTACTCGAAGGTATGCCTGCCGGTATGAGAGTGGATGTTGAAAAGATAGATCTAATGCTTCGTAGAAGGCGAGGGGGATTTGGGAGAGGAGAGCGAATGAAACTCGAGGATGACCATGCCGAAATAGTTGCTGGCCTATGGAAAGGTGTTACCACAGGTGCCCCCATCGTAATAGCTGTAAATAATAAGGGAAGGGCGAATCCCGTTAGTGGTGTCAGAAGTGTTCCCCGACCTGGACATGTGGATTACGCAGCCTGGAGGAGATACAAGCTTTCAGATCTGAATGCCTATGCGGAAAGAAGTAGTGCAAGGTGGACGGTGGTGTTTACCGCCCTGGGAGCTTTGGCAAAGCAGTTCCTTGAAAGTTTCGAGATCATCCTGTATTCGTATGTGTGTTCTATCGGTCGTGTAAAGGCAGAGAATGTTCCGGATGAGAGAAGTGAGTTAATAAAGCGGCGAGATGCCTCACGAGTTTATTGCCCTAATAGTGATGTATCGGATCGGATGTGTATGGAGATAGAGAAAGCGATGAGCGCTGGTGATTCCCTTGGAGGTTCTTTCAGGGTGGTGGCAGAGAATGTTCCGGCAGGATTGGGCAGCTATTCTGATATCTTCGAAAAACTCGATTCGAAGATCGGTGCGTATTTCATGAGTATACCCGCGGTGAAAGGAGTCTTCATAGGAAGCGAAAAGACGGATCTCTTCGGCAGTTCGTATCACGATCCATTTGACGTTGAGAAAGGAATCGTGGTAAGGAAGAGTAACAATGCCGGGGGGATAGAGGGGGGTATAACGAACGGTGAGTCGATCATCGTCACTGCCTACGTAAAGCCTGTACCCACATTGAAAGCAGGTCTGCAATCCGTTGATTTGAGATCGATGAAGAAGTCAACTGCTCCATACGTGAGGTCAGATGTCTGCGTGGTCCCCGCGGCATCGGTGGTGGGAGAGGCAACACTGGCACTCATTCTGTTAGAGGTATTTCTAAAGCGTTACGGTGATGACAATATGAAGGATATCAGGAGGAGATATCGAAATGAGGTTATTCCTCGTTGGGATGATGGGTTCTGGAAAGACGACGATCGGTAGGATGCTCTCGAGTGTGCTTTCTCTTCCCTTCGTGGATATGGATGATGAGATCGAAAAGAGGGAAAACAAGCGGATCGAGAGAATTTTTGCTGAGGAAGGTGAAAGATACTTCCGTAAGTGCGAGAATAGACTTTTTAGAGAGTTGTTGAGTGAGGAAAACATCATCGTTGCAACGGGTGGAGGGGTCATCCTCGATCCACGAAATAGGGAATTGTTGAGGAGAGAGAAGACCGTTTTCCTTAAAGTAGAACCTGAAGAATTGATGAAAAGAGTAGATATCAAGAATAGACCCCTACTTCAAGGCAAAAGGGAAACGATCCTTAAGATCTGGAAAGACCGGAGAGAATTTTATGAAGGTTTTTCCAGTGTTGATATAACTTCGCTTACTCTTTGGGAGTCTGTTGCACATGTGCTATTCGAGGTCTTGGAGCCTTCAGAGGCGGAGATCGAATCTCCCGCTCATCCCGTACATCTGGGGATAGGTGTATTTAAGGATGTATCGAAATACGAACACATATTGACCACTTCAAGGATCGCAAGATTGTATGAAGATTTTTTCGAGTTCGAGCCTTTGATATTGCCCGATGGAGAATCTGCCAAATCGTTTGAACAGATATTTCAATGTTATGATCATCTCGTTGATATTGGATTCTCGAGAGAAGATACGCTGGTAGGTGTTGGAGGAGGAGCTTTGACCGATGTGGCAGGATTTGTATCTTCTACCTTCAAGCGTGGAACGGGTTTGGTTCTCTTTCCAACCACATTGCTATCACAGGTAGATGCAGCGATCGGTGGAAAGAATGGGGTGAATTTCGCTGGCGTGAAGAATCTCATCGGGACCGTCAGGATGCCAGATTTAGTCGTGATCGATCCCGTTGTGACACTCTCTATGGATCCGGGAAGATTCGAAGAAGGGCTTGTAGAGGCCTTCAAGATGGTGCTCATCTCTGGCAGAGGATACGGTGATTTTCTGGATCATGTGGAGAAGTTGAGAGATCGAAGCCTCCGTTTACTGATGGAATTCATAAAGATCGCCGTGGAAGAGAAGTCCAGAATAGTCTCACTCGATCCGGAAGATCATAAAAGGAGAAGAGTTTTGAACCTGGGACATACCCTGGGTCACGTCTTCGAAGCCATCACGAAAGTCCCTCACGGTGTTGCAGTTGCCTGGGGAATGGAGAGGGAGATGTGTTTTTTCAAGCATCGTAATATGATCGATGAGAGGGTGTACGAAGAGGTCAGTGAAACACTCGAGAAGATCGTTGATATCCAAAGGCCTAAAATCTCAGTGAAAAGGGCGATGGAACTCTTGAAAAACGATAAGAAATCCTATTCCATACATGTAGATAGGATAGATGTACCCGTCGTGAGAAAGCCCGGAAGTTTTGAAATAGTCCAAGTCGCTCCAGAGGAATTGTTGGAGGTGATATGAATTGAAGATCCTGGTTATAAACGGCCCAAATCTCAATATGCTTGGGAAAAGACCCAAAAAATATTACGGCGATAACGATTATCAACTGCTCGTCGATGCCATCCAGGAGTGGTCGGAAAGCAGGAAGGTCAAAGTGGAGATCTTCCATTCTAACCACGAAGGAGAACTCATAGATCGAATCCAGAATACCGACTACGATGGACTCGTTATCAATCCAGGTGCACTGACTCACTACAGTTATGCCCTTGGAGATGCCCTGGAGATCGTGAAAGCTCCGAAGGTAGAGGTACATATATCCAACATATATACTCGTGAGGAATTCAGAAAGAATAGCGTTACTGCTCCTTTTTGCGATGGTGTGATCACCGGGCTTGGCGTATCTGGATATATTTTAGCACTCGAATACATCTTTCATTTTCGAGAAAAAGATTGTTATAATAATAAGTGAAATATTACACTTTTAAACGGAATGTAAATTGAGAGGCGATCGGATGATAAGGACGAAAGCACTCGTCAAGTGTTTCGGTGAAAAGATTGCCGTGAATAACCTGAATCTTCAGGTGAACAAGGGAGAGATATACGGTTTTTTAGGTCCGAATGGAGCTGGAAAGACCACCACCATCAAGATGCTTACCGGGATACTCTACCCTACCTCTGGGGAGATCTGGATACTCGGTAAAGATCTGAGAAGACATGAATTGGAGATAAAGAGAGAGATAGGAGTTGTGCCAGATGAACCCAGGATGTATAAGAATCTCAAAGGAATGGAATTCGTCTCTTTCATAATGGATATATACGATGTGAATGAAGAGGAGACCAGAAGAAGATTCGAAGAGATATGTGATGTGTTCAACATAGACTACCTCGATGAGTTCATAGGTGAATACTCCCACGGAATGGCTCAAAAATTGATGGTTGCAACGGTTATGATGAGAAAGCCAAAGGTGCTCTTCCTCGATGAGCCTACCGTTGGACTCGATGTCAAGAGTGCAAGGATGTTGAAGATGTTACTGAAAAAATATGCGGATGAGGGTTCTACCATCTTCATGACGACCCACATATTGGAAGTGGCAGAGAAGATGTGTGATAGGATAGGGATAATAAATGAGGGAGAATTGATAGCGGAGGGAAGCCTCGATGAGTTGAGGACATCCGGAGGAAAGGGTGAGCACCTCGAGGATATCTTTCTATCCCTGACCGGTGCAAATGATGAGGAAATGAGAGAACTCGTAGAGAATCTTTGAGGTGATCTCATGAGAGAATTGATGATATTGATCGAGTACAAGTTGAAGATGTGGTCTCACAAGAGCAGAAGGAGATCGAAAAAGAAGGGTACTTCTATTCCAACCTGGATATTGCTTGTTATCGTAGCTGTTGGTTTGGTAGGGGCCTTTACACCGATCACCATGCTTTTGGTTAAGACATTCACTGCCCTCAAGTCCATGCATCTCCCCGGAACACATTATCCTATGTCCGAAGTTTTGCTCGGTATGTTCGGATTCATGATAATGGTAATGCTCTTGTTGAACGATGTTCCTTCCATCATCTACAACGTTGTCTCGGAAAACGAAGAAACTTCACTCTTATTCAGCCTCCCGATCAAGAGAAGCGTTGTATTTTTCTTCAAGATCTTCGAAGTCATTAGCGGTACCGCTTTGCCGATCCTATTTTTCTTCCCATTCTTGATAGCCTACGCGATCAGCGTGAAGATGGCGTGGTATCTCGTACCAATATACATATTGGATATTGCCGCACTCATACTCTTACTCATGGGTATCGCTTCGGTAATAGCCGCATTCGTTGCGAGATTCATGTCATCGACAACCGCGAAGAGATTGAATATCATCATGTACACGATATCCATTATATTTTTAGTATTCATTTTCAATCTTCTTCCCGGTAGGATGACTACCGGGAATCCTCTCCCCTGGATGAAAAGATACGTCAGTTTAGCGACCGATCCCTTTCTTCCGTCCACATGGTTTTTGGGAGCTGTGAAATTCAAATCGTTGTATCTTACCCTGCTATATGGGACGTGTGTACTATCTATGTTGGGATTATGGGCTCTTTCGAGTAGATATTCTATAGACATCACCAAAGTTGGTGAGAAAAGAAGAGAGAAAAGGGTCTCAATAACGACCAATAGGAACGTCTTCGGTCCATTCGTAAGCAAAGATTTGAAACTCCTTTTCAGGGAAGGAAATGTGTTATTTCTATTCCTCTACCCTCTCATATTCCCACTGATCATGCTATTTACAGGTAGTTGGAGCATCGTTGGGGCTACACTCTTTGCCGGGTTCTTATGTATGGATTATTGTGCCATGATAGCAGGAGGTTTGTCCCATTTTGAAAACCAGGCATATCCGATGTCAGTACTACTTCCTGTCTCTGAGAAGAGAATAATCTTCGAAAAGGCATTAATATCTTCTGCCATCTACTCGTCTCTGTACGTACTGGCCATCTTGATCGCCCTTTTCATCGCGAAGAAAGGGTGGATGCTTCTTCTGAACGTTCCCTTTACATTCGTTGCCCTATTTGAAATGTCGATCTACGGTGTGATATCATATTTGGCATCACCGAGGGAGATCTCCGCTGACTTCCAGTCTGCCATGAAGGGAATGAAGGGTTTAAAGATGATGCTGATCAGTACATGCATTACAGCGGGAGTGATACTTTCTTCTGTCTTTGGCCTCGATAACAGTTTCAAGATCCCGGTGTTCTTCAAGGTACTTCTCTTTCCAGTGGCACCATCGCTCACGATCATCGTATTTTGGTATCTTTTGAAGGATAGATTAAATGAAAGGTATTTGAAAGGATTGTTCGAAAACAGATGAAGGCATTTTTTATGGATTTGGGAAGATTGGATTACAAAAAGGCTTGGGATATTCAACTGAGAGTTCATGAGTTGAGGGTGAAGGATGAGATCCCCGATACGTTGATCTTCGTCGAACATCCTCACGTTATAACCTTAGGAAGATTCGGAAAGCCTGAGAATCTCCTGACTCCGATAGAAGAGCTGAAGAGGAGAGGCGTTTCATTCTACAGAGTGGAAAGAGGAGGAGATATAACCTATCATGGGCCTGGACAACTCGTAGGATACCCGATATTTTCTATTAAGAACGGTTATCCTGGAATAAGGGCATTCATCGAAAGGATGGAAGATGCCCTGATCTATGCCCTTAGAACATTTGGGATCGAAGCGGAGAAAAAGGAAGGTTATATAGGAGTATGGTTGGGAGAGGAGAAGCTCGCAGCGATAGGCGTGGCGGTAAAGAGATGGATAACCTTCCATGGATTTGCCCTGAACGTGAATACCGATCTGGATTACTTTAAGCTCATTCGACCTTGTGGTTTAATAGATAAAGGTGTAACATCTATAGAGGAACGATTGAAAAAGAGAGTCAACATGGATGAGGCTAAAGAGAGAGTAAAGGAAGGCTTTGAGAAAATCTTCAATTTGGCATTTTCGGAGGTGAAATATGAAACCATCATGGATCAAGATAAAGATTCCCATGGGGGAGAAGTACGTTAAAGTTAAAGATATCTTGAGAAAATATGCACTTCATACCGTATGTGAAGAGGCGAAGTGTCCTAATTTAGGAGAATGCTGGAGTAAGGGAACGGCAACGTTTATGATCCTCGGTGATGTCTGTACGAGGAGATGTAAATTCTGTGCTGTGAAGACGGGCAACCCGAAGGGCATCGTAGATAAAGATGAACCCGATAGGGTAGCGAAAGCAGTGAAAGAATTGAATCTAAGATACGTGGTTATCACCTCTGTGGATAGGGATGATCTACCCGATGGAGGGGCTGAGGTATTTGCCAACACGGTTATTGCGGTGAGAAGAGAGAATCCCGACGCGAGGGTCGAATGTCTTATTCCCGATTTTAAGGGAGACGTAAATGCGTTGAAAAGATTGACGGACACCTTACCCGAGGTTATAGGGCATAATCTCGAAACGGTAGAGAGACTCACACCTTTTATAAGAGATAGAAGGGCAGGTTACAGAACGTCTCTGGAAGTGTTGGGGAACGTGAAGAGATTGAACGATAAGATAGTCACGAAATCCGGGATCATGCTGGGTTTGGGTGAAGAAAGAGAAGAGATTTTGAAGACTATGGAAGATTTGAGAGAAGCAGATGTGGATATACTCACCCTTGGTCAATACCTCCAGCCGACTGCTAAGCATCTTTCTGTGAAGAGATACGTTTCCCCTGAAGAATTCGATGAATACAAGAGAATAGGTATGAAGATGGGGTTCAAGGCAATTGTGGCAGGCCCCTTCGTGAGGAGTTCATATCGTGCAGAAGAGACCTTTTCCGCAGTCGTGAATTATGCGAATTAGATACATGCCGAACGTTAATAGATACGATCATCTTTTATGATAGGTAGTTTGGGGAATTATCCCCATCTTTCTTATTTCTTTTTTTAGCCTTTTTTCATAATCGGTTTGAGGTTTCAATATGTGATTCTTAGAAACGCAACCGCTGTTCCCATTGGCATGGATGATCATTCCTGCACCATCGTATAAGGCCACATGTCCCGGGAAGAAGATCAATCCTCCTTTTGGTAAATGCTCCAGGCTGTCTATTTCATCTACAAAGTCTTCCTGTTGGTGAGAATCTCTTGGTATTACGATACCCTTTGCGAAATATAGTCTTGAAGTGAAGCCAGAACAATCCGTTCCAAACGTGCTTGTACCTCCCCAAAGGTAAGGAGTATACAACCACTTTTCAGCGAGTTCCACAACATTTTCTCTTAAATCCTTTCCTTTTTTTGCAGATTTTAACGGTATGTATCCATATCTTTTATCCGGTAAGATAACCTGCCAGAACGTCTTTACCACATCATCGACTTCAAGCCTTGTACCGAAAGGTACATAGGATATCATCTCTGCATCGAGTATGGGTTCTGCCAGAATCGGGGTAAAACGCTCAACCGTTACCAAACCTTCTTTCGAGATACACCGGTTATAGTAACTCTTTCCTTCATCTTCGCTTGCGAAGACCAACCCTTTGGCATCCACATAACCCCGATACCCATCCTTCAAGCAAACACCGAAGGCATACCCTCCCTTTACATCCTCTGCTTCGAAAACCTCTCCATATATGAGTTGTGAAACACGCTCGGAATGGGACTCTGGTTCTTTTCTCACATCCAGGGTTGGACGAATAACGATACCATATTTCACTTCGTGAGACCCGAATACGCTAACCTGAGACATACCAGTAGTGTTCTGAAACAACGTTCATAGTCTTCGCCCTTTATCGATATAGTGGAATCGTCAATCCTTTCAACCGTCGGTACGTTCGAAGTTAGTTCTGCCATTTCGGCGAAAGTGAATTTTACTTCTATCTCATAAGGGGATCGTAATTTAAACGGTTTGATATCCTTTACTTTTCTTACCCCTTCGGAAGCACCATCTTTGAGAGATTTTTTCACCTGCTCAATCGGAAGATAAAGGGCGTTATATCTTCCCAAACCCTTTTTAACAACGACTCCTATTATATCCGGGCATAAAGCCATCGCTTCGTTCACTACCTTATCATCGCCGCTTATCATCAAACCCGGGACATCGAACCATCCCGCTAACAGGTTGTTTATTCCGAACTCTCCCATCGATATACCGTTGACCTTTATGTCCAATACACAGGATTCTGAATAGGAATGATCGAGTACGGCTTGAGATGTCCCGCGCTTTGCATGATATCCCACATAGAATACTCCATTGAATGAGGCATCTATTCGTTCCATCATACTGTAATGCTTATTCTTCCCACTCAGGAGAAAGACGTTTGGTAAAAGATCGGTAGGTAAAAGGTTCATCATGTTGTCATGCGAATCGTTTATCCATATTTCTGCCGTTCGGTCTACTTCGAATATTCCTTCTGCAACGGCATTCACATGCTCTGCCATCAGCTTGCGTGCGAATTTGTAATCGCTTCTATCGTTGTTGCGCTGGAGGTTATCGACAACACCCATCAATCCCTCCATATCGACGGAGATCAAGAACTTCATATCATTTCATCTCCTTTTTCAACGTGAATTTCAACAGTTTCACGGCATTCAATACGTCGTTGTAATCTACTATCTCACTCTGCGTGTGAACATATCTGCAGGGAATAGATACAACCCCTGTAGGTATACCCTTCTTCGTCTTCTGAATCATCGCCCCATCGGTTCCTCCGTATAGCAAGACTTCCATTTGATATGGGATCTCGTTTTCCTCAGCCGTTTTAACCAGCAGGTCCACAACACTTTTACTCGCTATCATATATCGATCTTTCACCTTTATGGCCGGCCCATCTCCAAGGGTTATTGCCAATCTTTTCATTCCTTTTGGAGTATCGCCCCAGCCTGTAACATCGACGGCTATACCCATATCCGGTTCTATACCGAATGCAGATACGGTGGCACCTATCAATCCCACTTCTTCCTGGATTGCGAATACGGCATATACATCGTTGGGACTCGAATCCAATTCTTTCAACGTTTGGATAACAACTGCACATCCTATCCTATCATCCATCGATTTCGCCATGAGTCTATCTCCGAGCACCTCAAGATTTGTCGTATAGCCTCCGAACATGCCTCTTTTAACTCTCTTTTCAGCCTCTTCACGTGATTTGGCCCCTATGTCTACGTATATGTTATCGAAGGTTATATTTTTGTAGTTCTCTTGAAGCTGCTTGACCGTTTCCCCCTCTATGCCAACGGTACCGACGGCACCACTCTCGAACTGGACTCTCTTGTATAGAAGATTTGCAGGATTGACGCCTCCAACAGGCTCTATTCTTATAAATCCCTTATCGTCTATGTAGGTTACCACGAATCCCACTTCATCCATATGGGCATCCAGGAGGATCTTCTTGCCGTTGCCTTTTTTATGAACTATGAGATTGCCCAATTTGTCAACTTCGTACTCATCTACATATGGTTTTATCTCCTCTAAGATGACCTCCCTGATCTTTTCTTCTCTTCCACTCGGTGAAAACGTCTCTGTTAATTTCTTTATCAATTCTTTCATTACTCTGAACCTCCCTTTCTATTTTTGGCCGTTGTAAGATTCAAAACTTCATCTCAACATCCTTATTGCCTCAAAAATGGCTGTCTTCGATGCATACTCTCTTATTATATTCCTATCTCCAGGAAATGTATATCTCTTTGAGGAAACCTTCCCATTAACGTTCACGGCTATATACACGGTACCTACCGGATCTTCTGCCGTTCCTCCATCTGGTCCAGCGAAACCCGTTGTGGATAGGCCAACGGATGTTGAAAACAACCTGCTGACCTTCAATGCCATCTCTTCTGCACATTCAGCACTTACGGCTCCATATGATCTTAAAATTCCTGCATCGATACCGAGTATATCCCTTTTCATTTCATCGGTATAGGCTACCACACCACCTTTGAAATATGCAGAACTACCCGCTACGTTGACGATCTCACCTGCCACTTTTCCTCCCGTAACGGACTCGGCTGCCGATATCGTATTCTTTTGCTCTTTCAACAACTTACCAAGCGTATATGCCACTGTCTTATCATCGTATCCCCCAATATATTCGCCAAATCTATCTTCGATGACATCGAGAATGGGCTTTATCTTTTCTTCAAACTCTTGTCTGTCTTTGCATTCCAGAGATATTCTCAATTCCACCTCGCCTGGATGAACATATGTAGCGATATGAGAGTAACCCATTTTCAACACAATATCGTCCAATCCCCTTGCTATCGTGTATTCTCCTATACCATAAAAAAATATCCTCTTATCGAAGAGGACTTTCTTTATCTCCAACTCTTTCTCCAGATAACGAACAAAACCATCGAAGGTATATTTGAATTCATTGCGTGGCCCTGGAAAGAGAGCTATTATAGTTGCCTTTTCTTTGAAAGCCAATCCGCAAGCCGTTCCATAGATGTTTTCGAAGACGATCGATCCTTCCGGAACAAGACTCTGCTCTTCTATCGTTTCGTTGGGAGATATGTTTCTTTTATTGCAATACTCTTTTATATTCTGATATGCCTTTTCGCTCTTCACGAGTTTTCTTGAAAAATAGCTGGCGACCGTAGATTTGGTCATGTCATCGCGAGTGGGACCCAGGCCACCTAATATCACGAGTAAGTCAACATCTTCGTTGTTTTTCATAGCCTTCATTAGTTCTTCCTCATCATCACCCACTACGATGCGCCTTATCACCTCTATCCCATGTTTATGCAATTCACCGGAGGCATAGACACCGTTGGTATCCGTTATCTCCCCTCTGAGATGCTCTGTTCCAACCGATATGATTGCACTTTTTTTCACTCCATACCCTCCTTTTTACATCGCGCTACTCCAGGAAACCATATCTTTTATCGTACTTTATAATGTTTATCCATTTGGGATTTAGTTCCATAATGTTATTCACTTACGACAAAAAGTGAACGTAAATATTGGAAATCACACTTACAAGTAATAAGAGGGTCATTTCTCTTTTGTTGTCCTCAACACGGCTCTGAATTCATCGAGTGTTCCTGACTTTATGGCTTTTTTGAGCAATTCCTTTAAGATCTTCAGGTCCTTTATCTCCTTTATCTGTTTCGCTATGTCTTCCGGTACTTCATCGAATTTGGCTTCTATTGCATCCATTACATCATCCTGAGTGCTTTCCAGCATGCCTTCCTTCATCCCTTCTTTCTTTGCAAATTCTTCTATACTCGTGATGTATGGCACTCTCTTCACCTCCTCAATCTCCTTTAATTCCCTTATGAACAACTCGTTCTTCATCTCATCGCTTATCCTCAACATTCCATCTATGAATCTGAATATGGATACTATCTCTTCTCTATTATATCCCC